>JBFXES010000022.1:0-24638 GCA_050179875.1 Thiohalomonadaceae bacterium | reverse complement strand
CGCCGATGTCCAGGCCGAACTGGGCGTCCAGTTCGCGGATGCAGGTGGGGCTGGTGACGTTGATCTCGGTGAGGTAGTCGCCGATGACGTCCAGGCCCACGAACACCAGGCCCATGTCGCGCAGTAGCGGCGCCACGCGGGCGCAGATGGCGCGATCGCGGTCGCTGAGGGGTACGCCCGTGCCGCTGCCGCCGGCCGCCAGGTTGCCGCGGAACTCGCCGGCGGCGGGGACGCGGGCGAGGGCGTAAGGCACGGGCTCGCCATCGATGAGCAGGATGCGCTTGTCGCCCCGGGTGATCTCGGGGACGAAGCGCTGTACCATCACGTAGTGGGCGCCGCGGCCGGTGAGGGTTTCGATGATGACCCCGGCGTTCTCGTCCCCGTCCGCCAGCTTGAACACCGACGCGCCCCCCATGCCGCCCAGCGGCTTGATGACCGCCGTGCCGTGCTCGGCCGCGAAGCGGCGGATGTCGGCCGCGTCGCGGGTGACCAGGGAGGGTGGCATGAGGTCGGGAAAACGGGTGGCGAAGACCTTCTCGTTGGCATCCCGCAGGCTGGCCGGCCGGTTGATCACCCAGGCGCCGTCTCGCTCGGCCTGCTCCAGGATGTAGGTCGCGTAGATGTACTCCATGTCGAAGGGCGGGTCCTTGCGCATGAGGATGACATCCAGTTCACCCAGGGGCCGCTCGCGGGGCTCGCCCAGTTCGAACCAGTGCCCCGGGTCCGCCATGACCCGCAGGGGACGCGGGCGCCCCATGGCGACGCCGTCCCGCAGCGCCAGATCGGCCATCTCCATGTAGTGCAGTTCGAAGCCGCGCGCCTGGGCGGACAGCAGCATGGCCAGGGTGCTGTCCTTGTGGAATTTGACGGACCCGATGGGGTCCATGACGACGCCGAGAGCCAGGGTCATTTTCGTGCCGCGCTTCACAGTTTGAGGATACCCGGGGGAAGATAGTGGCCCCCGTGCCGCGGTTTGCGCAACCGCGGAACGCGTCGGATACCGTCTATCCTCTGGCGTGTGGTTAGGCGACGGCAATGTCCCGGCCGGAACAGAGGAAATACGAATGCTGGCGAGGGCTTGTAGTATAACCTGAACGAATGTGTTAAATATCCCGGGCGCCTCCGGGTAGGCGAACAGGCAGGTGTTCTGTGGGGGAAGAAATGGCGTTCAACGACATGGCCGGACAGGCGCCGGCCGGACTCAAGGTGATGGTGATCGACGACAGCAAGACCATCCGTCGCACCGCGGAGAGTCTGCTCAAGAAGGAAGGCATGGAAGTGATCTCCGCCGCCGACGGCTTCGAGGCGCTGTCTCTCATCGCCGACTACAACCCGGACATCATCTTCGTTGATATCATGATGCCCCGCCTCGACGGCTATCAAACCTGCGCGCTCATCAAGCATAACCAGAAGTTCAAGGGCACGCCCGTGATCATGCTTTCGAGCAAGGACGGGCTGTTCGATCGTGCGCGTGGCCGCATCGTCGGCTCGGAAGAATACCTGACCAAGCCTTTCACCAAAGAAGAACTCCTCGGAGCTATCCAGCGCCACGTGCACCCGCGCGCCGAAGTGGCGAACGGGTAAGCAGAAAGACAGGAAGAAAACCATGGCCGAGATCCTCATCGTCGACGACTCTCCCACCGAAATCCACGTGCTCACCACCATGCTCAAGAAGCATGGATTCAGCGTCAGTTCCGTCAGTAACGGCGAGGACGGCATCAAGGTGGCCAAGGAGAAGAAGCCCGATCTCATCCTGATGGACGTGGTCATGCCCGGCATCAACGGTTTTCAGGCGACGCGCCAGCTCAGCAAGGACGCAGACACCTCTTCCATCCCGGTGATCATCGTCACCACCAAGGACCAGGAAACCGACCGCGTGTGGGGCCTGCGCCAGGGTGCGAGGGATTACCTCACCAAGCCCGTGGCCGAGGAAGAACTCATCGACAAGATCAAGAGCGTATTGAGCTGACGAGACCGCCGAGGGCATGAAGCCGCGAGCACCTTTCGAATTGCTGTTCGAGCTGGAGTCACGCGCGCTCGCGCATGCCTTCGGTCTGCCGCAGCGCGAGGAAGTCAGAAAGATCTGGCACGGGGTCGGCTTCAGGCTCGGGGGCATCGCACTGGTGGTGCCGCTCGGGCAGGTGCGCGAAGTCCTCGTTTCGCCGCCGGTATCCCGGGTTCCGGGCGCAAAGCCCTGGGTGGCCGGCATCGCGAACGTGCGAGGCACCCTGCTCCCCATCCTCGATCTGCAAGGTTTCCTCAGCATCCGCTCCACGCTGCGCGGCAGGCGTACGCGCGTGCTGGTGGTGGAGCACGGCGGCGTCGCCGCCGGGCTGATGGTGGATGAGGTCCTTGGACTGCGCCACTTCTTCGAGGAAGAGGACCGCGCAGCGCAGTTGCCCATGGCCGCGGACTCGATTCGCAATTATCTGGTGGGCGCATTCTCGCAAGCGGGCCAGCTGTGGGGCGTGTTCGACATGCACCGCCTGATCCAGGACCCTGATTTCATGCAAGTGGCGGCGTGAGCCGCCTGCACATTCTTCTGGTGTTGGAAAAGCATTAACGGCGTAGGAGCCAAGCAATGAAACCTTCGAAGGCCAAGACGAACACGTCGGGCGGCAACAAGAGCGTCGTCGCGCTCATCGTCCTCGTGGTTCTCATGCTGATCGCCGCGGTGTCCGTCTTCATCCTCGTATCGCTGCAGGACCGCAATGACAAGGAATACATCTCGCTGCTTGGCGAGCAGCGCGTGCTTTCGCAGCGGTTGTCCACCTATGCCGGTCAGGCCACGCTCGGCAGCGACCCGGCCATCTTCACCAAGCTCAAGGAATCCTACGACCGCTTCGAGCACAACTTCGACATGCTGATGAACGGCAATCCGGCCACCGGCATGAACGGCGCGCCCACCGAGGTGCTTTCGGTGATCAACGCCGTGGACGTCACCTGGAAGAAGTACGAGCAGGGCGTGAAGGTCATCCTCGCCCATCGCGAGACCGTGACCTCCATGCGCGAGACCGTGCAGACCATCAACGACCGTGCCGCCCAGCTCCTCGCCCTTGCGGACGAAGTCGCGACGCTGATGGCCAACACGGGCGCCTCGCCCGAACAGGTTTACATCGCCAGCCGCCAGCTCATGTTGAGCCAGCGCATCGTCAACAACGTGAACCGCGTGCTGGAGGGCGGTGAAGGCTCCGTCACCGCCGCCGACCGTTTCGGCCGCGATGCGGCGCTGTTCGGGCGCGTGGTCGACGGCCTGCTCGAAGGCAACAAGGGTATGAGCATCCAGCGCGTGCAGGATGCCGGCGTGCGCGCCAAGCTGCAGGAAGTGAAGGCCCTGTTCACCGAGATCGGCGAGCAGGTCGGCGCCATCCTCGAACGCACGCCCGAAATGTTCCAGGTGTCCGAGGCCGCTTTCGACGTGCTCAATCTGTCGGACGACCTGTTGCAGCGCATCACCGATCTGGAGGCCTCCTACCTCGCCTACATCGGGAACCGCAAGATCACCTCCACCGTGGGTTCCATCTTCGGCGGCTTGGCGCTGCTCATGCTCGGCGGACTCGTTCTGCAACTGCGCGTGGACGGTCAGCGCCGCCTGCAGCAGGCCGAAAACGAACGCCAGGAATCGGAAGAGCGCAACCGCCGCAACCAGCAGGCCATCATGCGGCTGCTGGACGAAATGGGCGACCTCGCCGACGGCGACCTCACCGTGAATGCCACGGTGACCGAGGACGTGACGGGCGCCATCGCCGACTCCATCAACTACGCCATCGAGGCGCTGCGCACCCTGGTAACCGCCATCAACGACACCGCCACCCAGGTATCGCAGGCGGCCCAGCAGAGCCAGGCCACGGCGGTCCAGCTGGCCCAGGCCAGCGAAAACCAGGCGCACGAGATCAGCTCGGCGAGCGCGGCGGTCAACGAAATGGCCATGTCGATTCAGGGCGTGTCGCGCAACGCGGACACGCTGGCCCAGGAGGCGCAGCGCTCGGTGGCCACCGCCAAGGCAGGCACCGAGGCGGTACAGAAGACCATCGAGGGCATGAATACCATCCGCGAGCAGATCCAGGAGACCTCCAAGCGCATCAAGCGCCTGGGTGAAAGCTCGCAGGAAATCGGCGACATCGTGGAACTCATCAACGACATCGCCGAGCAGACCAATATCCTCGCCCTGAACGCGGCCATCCAGGCCGCCATGGCCGGCGAGGCGGGCCGCGGCTTCGCGGTGGTTGCGGACGAAGTGCAGCGTCTCGCCGAGCGTTCCGCCGACGCTACCAAGCAGATCGAGGCGCTGGTAAAGACCATCCAGACCGACACCAACGAGGCGGTCATTTCCATGGAACAGACCACTTCGGAAGTGGTCAGCGGCGCCAAGCTCGCCGAGGACGCGGGCACCGCGCTCGGCACCATCGAGTCCGTGGCCAACCACCTGTCCGAGCTGGTGCAGAGCATTTCCGCCGCCACCCGCCAGCAGGCCAAGGCCGCGGCGAATGTGTCCGACACCATGAACATCATTCAGGAGATCACCAACCAGACTTCCGCAGGTACCAGCCAGACCGCCGCGGCCATCGGTAATCTCGCCGAGCTGGCCAACGCCCTGAAGAAGTCGGTGTCCGGCTTCAAGCTGCCGGTGTGAGGCCAACGGTGAACCGGTCTGAGCGCAGCGGCCAAAGGGGCGCCGGTGACTGCCGGGCCATCCGGGGCCGCCCTTCCTTTCGCCGGCGGATGCATCGATGACTGACCATTTCGACGTCAGCACGCTCAACTGGGTCAAGGGCGAGATCGACGAGACCTTGAAGGAGGCGCGCAGCGCCCTCGAGAAATTCGTCGAACAGCCGGAGGACGAGACCCAGCTGCACTTCTGTGGCACGTACCTGCACCAGGTGGTCGGTACGCTGCAGATGGTGGAGCTCTATGGCGCGGGCCAGCTCGCCACGGAGATGGAGCGCGTCGCCGATGCGCTCGCGCGCCTGCCGGCGCGCGAGCCGGCGCTCGAAGTGCTGATGCGCACCTTGTTGTTGCTGCCCGATTACCTGGAGGTCCTCCAGACCGGACAACCCGACAGTCCGCTCATCCTGCTGCCGCTCATCAACGAGCTGCGCCGCGTGCGGGGCGAACAGGAACTGACCGCCGCCACAGTGTTCCAGCCCGATCTGAACGTCTATCCGCGCGAGGCCGATCTGCCGCGCGTGCGGGGAGATGTCCAGGCCCTGGCGCATAAGCTGCGGCCGGTCTACCAGGCCGCCCTGGTCAAGCTGCTCACCGGCAAGGACGTGACCGGCGCGCTGGGCCCGTTGGCCGGCGCACTGGAGAAGCTGGGTGCGGCCAGCACCAACCACGAGCTGCGACGCGCCCTGTGGATCGGCGCCGGCCTGCTCGAGGCACTGGAGCGCGGCCTGGAACCGGATACCGCCATCAAGCAGGCGCTCGGCAAGTACGAGCAGCTCATCAAACAGATTGCCCTGTCCGCCGAGGAAGGCCTGCATGCCGACGCCCTGGCCCCGCTGGTGCGCGCCGCCCTGTTCGAGGTTGCACGCGCGACGGCCGCGAGCCCGCGGGTCGACGCCATCAAACGTGCCTACCGTCTCGACTCCCTGGTGCCTGCCCCTGAGGTGCTCGAACAGATCCGCTCGGGCATGGGCGGATTCAACGCCGAACTGAAGCAGACGGTGTCCCGCGACGTCATGGAGGAGTTGTCGCGCATCAAGGATGTGCTCGACCTGTTCAGCCGTGGCGGTGCGCGCGCCAGCGGTGAACTCCAGCCCGTTGCCGACGCCCTCAGCCACATCGCCGACGTGCTGGGCTTGGCGCGCCAGGGCCAGTTGGCCGAAAAGCTGCGGGCGCGGGCGGCGCAGATCCAGGAACGGGTGCAGTCCGGGCAGGAGGCCGACGAGCGCCTGCTCATGGGCGTGGCCGAATCGGTGCTGAGCGTGGAATCCACCCTGTCCGACTGGGGCGTGGTGAGTCCGCTGGAGAAGGCCGACGATCACGCCGGCCAGGTCGCCGCCGGCGATTCCACGCCGGAAGCCGAGGCGGAGCACCGCCGCGTGGTGCGCCAGGTGATGAAGATCGCCAAGGAGGAACTCATCAAGGCGCGCGAGTCCATCAGCGCCTTCATCAATGCGCCGACCGACAACGCCGTCCTCGCCGGCGTGCCGCGCCAGTTGCGCCAGATCATCGGCAGCCTGTGCATGCTGTCCTACCGTCGCGCCGCCCAGGTGCTGCGCGCCTGCCAGTGTTTCGTGCAGAAGGACCTGGCCGAATCCGGCGGCGTCCTGCCCGACGCCGAACGCCTCGATGCCCTCGCCGACGCCATGATGAGCGTCGAGTATTACCTGGATGCCTTCGTGGAAAGCCGCGTGCACCCGTCCTCGGTGCTGGACGTGGCGGAGCGCGCCGTGGCCAAGCTGGGATATCCCGTGGATTCGCTGGTGGAGGAACCGCCGCCGCCGCTGCCCGGGACCGCGGGCACGGAGGCCGTGGCCGCCGTTTCCGAACCCGAGATCGAAACCGCAGCGGAAGGGGAGGCGGCGCCTGTCCCCGAACCCGCCGCCGCGCCGCGCGTCCACGCCGCCCCCGCGGCAGCGGCCGCACCGCAGCCCGCCCCGGCGTCCGACATGGATGACGAGATCATCGGCATCTTCGTGGAAGAGGCCGAAGAGGAATTCCGGCGTATCGCGGAGCTGCTGCCGCGCTGCCGCGACCATGCGGACGACGAGGAATCCCTGCGCGAGCTGCGCCGTTCCTTCCATACCCTGAAGGGCAGTGGACGTCTGGTGGGCGCGCGCAAGCTGGGCGAATTCGCCTGGGCGTTCGAGAATCTGCTCAACCGCGTCATCGACAAGTCCGTCCCGCACAGCCCCGCCGTGTTCGACCTGGTCGAGCAGGCCCGCGTGGCGTTGCCGGAATTGCTCGGAGAGTTCCGCGGCGGCCCGGCGCCGCACGCAGACACCGTCGCGCTCGCCGATGCGGCCTTCAATCTCGCGAGCGGTGCATTGGCGCCCGCCCCCGCAGCGGCACCTGCCGCCGCACCGGTCATCGAAGACCCGGTGCTGCGGGAGATCTACGCCAAGGAGGCCGAGGGCCACCTGGGCGGTCTGCATGGTTTCCTCGAACAGGCCCACGGCCTGCGTCACCGCGTGACGGAACCGCTCATCCGCTCGCTGCATACCCTGTGCGGCAGTTCGCGCACGGCCGGCGTTCCGCCGGTCGCCGAGCTGGCCGGTACCCTGGAGCGTTACGCCAAGGTGTGCAGTGCCAAGGGACTGCCGGTCGAAACCGGGGCGCTGGCCGTGCTCGGCGCGGCGGCGGACTGGATAGGCCGGGTGATCCTCCATCTGCAGGACGCCAGGCCGGGGCTGCCTCCCGTGGGCGATCTGCCTGCGCGCGCCGCCGGACTGCTGGCGGAGGCGGAAGCCGCCTCCCCGGCGCAGCAGGACGAACAGGCCGAGGCGCAGGTCGCGGCAGAGGCGCCGCCGGTCGAGGAAGCCGGCCCGGAAACGCCTGCAACGGCCGAGCCCGGGGCGGAGCTTGGACTGGGCGACCTCGGCATCGATCTCTCCGAGCTGGAACAGGCAGCTGACGAGAGCATCGACATCGGAGCCCCGGAGAACGCACCTGAGTCGGCCCTCGCCGGCGATTTCGATCTGGAACTCCTCGACAGCCTGCCCGAGACGCTCGCCATCACGGCCCCCGAGGAGCACGTTGCGCTTGCGGCGCCCGAGGCGGAGCCGCTCGCCACGCCGGCGTTCGCCGAGAGCGAGCTGGTTGAAACCCTGCTGCGCGACGAACCTTTCGCCGAACCGGCGCCCGCGCCCGCGCCTGCGCCTGCGCCCGAGCCGGCGGAGCAGAGCGCCTCCGCCGAACTCATCACCATCTTCGTCAACGAGGCGAGCGACCTGCTCGGCATCACCGACGAACTCATCCAGCAGTGGGTCGAGCAACCCGCCGCGCGCAAGCCGGTGGAAGCCCTGCAGCGCGTACTGCACACGCTCAAGGGCAGCGCGCGCTGGGCCGGCGTGCAGCCCATGGTGGAGCTGGGTCACGCGCTGGAATCGGCCATCGCCGCCGTGGTGGAAGGCCGCGTGCCGGTGGACGAGGAGGTGCTGCATCTTGCACAGCGGGCGCAATCCCATCTGGAGGCGCTGCTGGCGCAGCTCAAGAATGGCGACAAGCTGGGCAACGTCACCGAGATCGTCGATCGCCTGAAGGCGATTGCCAGCACGCCGGCGCCTGCGAGCGCCGCGCCCGCGGCGCCGGTGCGCGAATACGACGCGGACCTGCTCGCCATCTTCCTCGAGGAAGGCCACGAGATCCTCAACGCCAGCGACGAAACGCTCCAGGCGCTGACAGCCAACCCGACCGACCGCACCCTCATCGAGCGCCTGCAGCGCCATCTGCACACCCTCAAGGGCGGCGCGCGCATGGCCGGTGTGGTCGAGATCGGCGATCTCGGTCACAGCGTGGAATCCATGCTGGCAGGCGCGGCGGACGGACTGATTACTCTCACCCCGCCCATGCTGGCGCTCATGCAGCGCGCGCAGGACCGCCTGGCAGTGATGCTGGAGCAATTGCGCCATCACGATCCGCTGCCCTCCGGCGCCGACCTGATCGCGGAACTGGAGGCGTTGGTATCCGGCAAGGTGCCCGCGGTCGAGGAGGCGGCGCCCGTCATACAGACGGAAGAGGCCGGGGAGTCTGCACCGGGGCAGGTGGATGTGGCGATGGCGCAGCCCGCCGGCGAATCCCAGGTACACGGTGATCGCCGCGCCGGGCCGCGGCCCCAGTACGAGCTGGTGCGCGTACGCGCCGATCTGCTCGACAACATGGTCAACGTGGCCGGCGAGGCCAGTATCTTCCGTTCGCGCATCGAGCAGCAGGTGGGCGAGCTCGCCTTCAACCTGGGCGAAATGGAACAGGTGATCGAGCGCCTGCGTGAGAAGCTGCGCATGTTCGATATCGAAACCGAGGCGCAGATTCAGTCGCGCTACGAGGAGACGGGCACGGCCTACGAGGAATTCGACCCGCTGGAGTTCGATCGCTTCACCCACATGCAGCAGTTGTCCCGCTCCATGATGGAGAGTCTGGGCGACCTGTCCAGCATCGGCAGCACCCTGCAGGGCATCACCCGCGAAGCGGAGACCCTGCTGGTGCAGCAGGCCCGCGTGAACACCGAATTGCAGGAAGGCCTCATGCACACGCGCATGGTGCCGCTGGTGCAGAATGCGCCGCGCCTGCGCCGCGTGGTGCGCCAGGCCTGTGAGGAGCTGGGCAAGGAAGCGGAGCTGCGTTTCAAGGGCGCCGAGGTGGAGATGGACCGCAACGTGGTGGAGCGCATCATGGCGCCCCTCGAACACTTGTTGCGCAATGCCGTGGCCCATGGCATCGAAACGCCGGAGGCGCGCGAGGCGGCCGGCAAGCCGCGCAGCGGCACCATCGTCGTGCATCAGATCCGCGAGGGCGGCGAAGTGGTCGTCAAGGTGATCGACGACGGCGCCGGCATCAACGTGCGAGCGGTGCGCGAAAAGGCCATCGCCCGCGGCCTGCTCGCGCCCAACGCACAGCTGTCCGATCGCGAGGTCATGTCCTTCATCCTGGAGTCAGGTTTCTCCACGGCCGACGCCATTACCCAGATCGCCGGCCGCGGCGTGGGCATGGACGTGGTGAACAGCGAGGTGAAAAACCTCAATGGCAGCCTCTCCATCGATTCCGTGCCGGGCAAGGGCACCACCTTCACCATCCGCCTGCCGCTCACGCTCACGGTCAGCCGTGCGCTGCTCGTGCTCGCCGGCGACGATCTCTACGCCGTGCCGCTGCTCAGCATCGAAGGCATCGTGCGCGCGAGCGACCAGGAGATCAGCGAGTTGCTGGCGCGCGAATCACCCGTCTACCGCTGGGTCGGCAACGATTACGATGTGCTGCACCTGGCCACGGTGCTGGGCGCTTCCACCAGCACCGGTGGCGGCGAAGGCGAGTCCCGCCGCCGCTCCATCCTGCTGGCGCACAGCGGCGATCACCGCATCGCCTTGGTGGTGGACGGACTGCTGGGCAGCCGTGAAATCGTGGTGAAGCCCATCGGCCGCCAGCTCGGCAGCGTGCGCGGCCTGTCGGGCGCGACCATCCTCGGCGACGGCCGCGTCGCCCTGATCCTGGAACTGCCGGCACTCATCCGCGCCGGCCTCGCGCACCGCAGCAGCACCATCGTTCCGGCGCCCGTCACGACGCACTCGCCGGACGCCAAGCCCGTGGTCATGGTGGTGGACGACTCCATCACGGTGCGCAAGGTGACCAGCCGCCTGCTGGAGCGCAACGACATGGTGGCGGTGAGCGCGAAGGACGGCATCGAGGCATTGGCCCTGCTGGACGAGACCATCCCCGACGTGATGCTGCTCGATATCGAAATGCCGCGCATGGACGGCTACGAACTGGCCACCCACATCCGCAACGAGCCGCGCCTGAAGCACATCCCGATCATCATGATCACCTCGCGCAGCGGCGAGAAGCACCGCCAGCGCGCCATGCAGATCGGCGTGGACGTGTACATGACCAAGCCGTTCCAGGAGAACGACCTGCTGGACAACATCCGTGCGCTCCTGGATCGCCGCGCGGCGCGCGCCCTGGCGTAAGGAACTGCGATGACCGAATTCAGCCATGCCGCCCCCGAACGCAACCTCAAGGACGCGGCCATCCGTTGCCTGATCGTTCCGCTGGACGGCTGCTCGTTGATGATCCCGAACGTGCTCGTGTCGGAGGTGGCGCCCTTCCAGGTGCCTGCGCCGATGAACGCGCCCGAATGGGTGTTGGGCCGCATCCAGTGGCGCGGCCTCATCGTGCCGCTGGTGTCGGTGGAGCGGCTGCTGGGTCTCCCGGGCGGGCGACCCGAGCGCATGAGCCGTGCCATCGTGCTCAACACCCTCAACGGTGACGCACGCATGCCGTTCATCGCGGTGTTGAGCCGCGGTATCCCCCGCATGCAGTCCGTGGTCATGGGCATGCTGCCCGCGACCGCCGAAGGGGACGCAGACGGCGTGCTGTGCCGTTTCGAACTGAACGGCGAAACCATGATGATTCCCGACCTCGACCGGATCGAGCAGTCCCTGCTGCGCGCCGGGCTGGTGGTGGGACGTGCCGATATGACGACGGAGAAGGTGTGACAATGTCCAAGGTGTTTCGTTCTTGTGCGGTCGGCGCCGGTCTGCTCGTGGCCGGGCTGGCGGCCTTGCCCGCCGTGGCGCAGGACGAACAGGAGCGCCAGCTGCTCCTGGCGCGCGTCAGCGAGGTCATCAACGACAATGCGCGCCACGAGATCGCCGTGGAGCGTGGCCGTGAGCGGACGGTGCTGTGCGCCCAATGCCACGGCGACGACGGCAACAGCCGCACGCCCGACGTACCGAACCTGGCGTCGCAGAATCCGACCTACCTGCTCGAGCAGGTGGAGAAGTTTGCCGACGGGCGGCGCAAGAATTTCGTCATGCAAAGCCTGGCGCGCAGTTTCACCATGGAAGACAAGGTGAACCTCGCCGTCTACTTCGCCAGCATGCCCGTGAAGCCGGTGGCCGCCGATCCGCTGCTGGCGCGCGAGGGTGCTCGCATCTATGAAACGGTTTGTCAGATGTGCCACGGCGACGACGGCCGCGGCGAGACCGGCTACGCGCGTCTGGCCGGCCAGCAGATCCAGTACGTCATCACCACGCTCAAGCGCTTCCGGGCCAACGCCAAGGCCCGGGGCGGGCTCAGCGAGCAGGACATGAAGCGCCACGACGTGCGCATGGAGCAGGTTACGCAAAACCTCTCCGACCGCGACATCGAGGCGCTGGCGGCCTACATCGCCCTGCTGCGCTGAGGGGGATGAGCCGCGAGAAACGTCCGCCAATGAACGCGAATAAACGCCAAGGAAGGTAACAGCAAGACTCCGCGTTCATTGGCGTTCATTTGCGGACTTCCATTCCTTCGGTTGTTCTTCCAACCGTAGGGCGGGTCGCGACCCGCCGCACGAAGCACCAGATTCCCTCCGTGGTTGATCTTGTTTCAGCCCAGATCGCCCCAGCGCGCCTGCAATACGGACAGTGCAGTGACCGCCGCGGTCTCCGTGCGCAGCACCCGCGGGCCGAGACGCAGGCCCCGGTAGCCGGCCGCCCGGGCCGCAGCCACTTCCTCCGCAGCGAGCCCGCCCTCGGGACCGATGAGCAGGGTGACGGCCTGGGATGCCGCAAGCTCTCCCAGCGTGTGCTCCGCGCGATGATCCAGCACCAGCCCCAGGCCGTCAGGCGCGTGCCTCAGCCAGGCGTCGAGGGGGCGCACGTCCAGCAGTTCGGGCAGGCGGTTGCGGCCGCACTGCTCGCAGGCGCCGATGATGATCTTGCGCCAGTGCTCCATGCGTCGCCCGCGTCGTTCCTCGTCCAGGCTCACCACGCTGCGCGTCGACAGCACCGGCACGATGCGGGTGACGCCCAATTCCACGGCCTTCTGGATGGTGTAATCCATGCGTTCGCCGCGCGAGACCGCCTGCACCAGCGTGATCGCAAGCGGCGATTCGCATTCGCGGGCGCGGTGCCCGTGCACGGCGACCACCACTTCCCGGCGCGCGACCGCGGCAACGCTCGCTTCGAACTCGCCGCCCGTGCCATCGAACAGCACGAGCGGCGCGCCCTCGCGCAGGCGCAGCACACGGGCCACGTGGTTCGCCGCCTCGTCGACGAGCGTGGCGCGCTCACCGGCGCGCAGCGGTTGCGGGCAGTAGATGCGCGGCGTTCGCATCGCTAGCGCCCGAGTTTCAGGGCCTCCCAGAGCGCGCGCGTGGGCCCGGCCTGGTTCATGGTGTAGAAATGCAGCCCCGGGGCGCCGGCGGCAAGCAGGCGTGCACACAGGTCGGCCACCACCTCATGCCCGAAGGCGCGGATGGATTCCAGATCGTCACCGAAGGCCTCGAGGCGCAGGCGCAGCCAGCGCGGGATCTCCGCGCCGCAGGCATCTGAAAAGCGCGCCAGTTGCTTGTAATTGGTGATGGGCATGATGCCCGGGACGATGGGCACGTCGATGCCCAGGCGCTCGCAGTCATCGACGAAGCGGGTATAGGCGTCGAAGCTGTAGAAATACTGGGTGATGGCGGCGTTGGCGCCAGCCGCCACCTTGCGCCGGAAGTTTTCCAGATCCTTTTCGCTGCTGGGCGCCTGGGGATGGAACTCCGGATAGGCGGCGACTTCGATGTGAAAGTGATCGCCGGTCTCCTCGCGGATGAACGCCACCAGCTCGTTGGCATAGTGGAATTCACCCGCCTCGCGCATGCCCGAGGGCATGTCGCCGCGCAGCGCGACGATGCGCTTCACGCCCAAGGCCACATAGCTCCGCAGCGTCTCGCGCAGGGCCTCGCGGCTGGAACCGATGCACGACAGGTGCGGTGCGCATTCGAGGCCGGCGGCCAGCAGGTCTTTCACCGTCTGCCAGGTGCCTTCCTGGGTGCTGCCGCCCGCGCCGTAGGTCACCGACACGTAGCGCGGCCCCAGTTCGCCCAGCTCCGCGCAGGTGGTGCGCAACTTGGCACGGCCTTCCTCGGTCTTGGGCGGGAAGAATTCGAAACTGAATGCAGGCGTGTACTTCTTCTGCGATTCCATAGCGTTACCTCTGGCGCAGTATCGGGGCATCAACGCAGAGGACGCGGAGACACGGAGAACGCGGAGGAGATCGTCACGCAACCTCTTCTCCGCGTCCTCCGCGCCTCCGCGAACTCCGCGTCATCGGCCCGGCAATCAATACCGGTAGTGGTCGGGCTTGTAGGGACCGTCCACGGGGACGCCGATGTAGGCCGCCTGCTCGGGCGTGAGTCGGGTGAGTTGGGCGCCGATCTTGCCGAGGTGCAGGCGGGCGACCTTTTCGTCCAGCAGCTTGGGCAGGATGTATACCTTGCGCTCGTACTTGGCGGCGTTGTTGAAGATCTCCATTTGCGCGATCACCTGGTTGGTGAAGGACGCGGACATGACGAAGCTGGGGTGGCCGGTGGCGCAACCCAGGTTCACCAGGCGGCCCTTGGCGAGCACGATGATCCTCTTGCCGTCCGGCTTGTCCCCGGTAGGGGGGAAGATGACGTGGTCCACCTGCGGCTTGATCTCTTCCCACTGGTACTTCTCCAGGGAGGCGATGTCGATCTCCGAGTCGAAGTGGCCGATGTTGCAGACGATGGCCTCGTCCTTCATGGCGACCATGTGGTCGTGGTTGATCACGTTCACGTTGCCGGTGGTGGTGACGAAGATGTCGCCCAGCTTGCAGGCCTCGTCCATGTTGACCACGCGGTAGCCTTCCATCGCCGCCTGCAGGGCGCAGATGGGGTCGATCTCGGTGACCCACACGGTGGCCCCCATGCCGCGGAAGGCCTGGGCACAGCCCTTGCCCACGTCGCCGTAGCCGAGCACCACGCAGATCTTGCCGGCGATCATCACGTCCGTGGCGCGCTTGATGCCGTCGATGAGGGACTCGCGGCAACCGTAGAGGTTGTCGAACTTGCTCTTGGTGACCGAGTCGTTGACGTTCATGGCGGGGAACAGCAGCTCGCCGCGCTTCTGCATCTCGTACAGGCGATGCACGCCGGTGGTGGTCTCTTCGGTGACGCCACGGATGCCCTTGGCCATGCGCGTCCACTTGCCCGGATTGTTCTTCAGGCTCACACGCAGCAGGTTGAGGAACACCTTCCACTCGTGATTGGCGTTCGGCGCCGCCTCGGGTACCTTGCCGGCCGCCTCGAACTCCACGCCCTTGTGCACCAGCAGGGTGGCGTCGCCGCCGTCGTCCAGGATCATGTTGGGGCCGTCGTGCCCGGCCCAGGTCAGGGCCTGCTCGGTGCACCACCAGTAGTCCTCAAGGGTCTCGCCCTTCCAGGCGAACACCGGGATGCCGGCGGCGGCAATCGCGGCGGCGGCGTGATCCTGGGTGGAGAAGATGTTGCAGGAGGCCCAGCGCACCTGCGCACCCAGCTCGACCAGGGTCTCGATGAGTACCGCGGTCTGGATGGTCATGTGCAGGGAGCCGGAGATGCGCGCGCCCTTGAGGGGCTTCTTCGGCCCGTACTCTTCGCGCAGGGCCATCAGACCCGGCATCTCCTTCTCGGCGATGCGGATCTCCTTGCGGCCCCACTCGGCCAGGGAGATGTCGGCGACCTTGTAATCGGTGAATTTGGCTGCGTCGTTCATTCTCGTTCTCCGAAAAAGAATGAGCGCCGTTGTACTGAAGCCGCTGTGCCCTGAGCCTGACGGGTCTCTAACCCGCTGCAGCGCTCCTCAGGGATGCGGAGGATTGAAGAAGAAAAGCATAACCACGGGGGACACGGGGAACGCGGGGTTTGCGAAGATTTCCTGGGGAGCTGCGCGACCGTCGCGATCGTTCCAGGCCCCCGAAGGCAGAAGGGCAGTACCCTTTTATGTCTTCCCCGTGTTCCCCGTGTCCCCCGTGGTTAAAGCTTTTTTCCTTAAAGACCGGCTGCGGCGCGCAGGGCCTCGGCCTTGTCGGTGCGTTCCCAGGTGAATTCCGGCTCCTCGCGGCCGAAGTGGCCGTAGGCGGCGGTGGCACGGTAGATGGGACGCAGCAGGTCGAGCATGTGGATGATGCCGCGCGGGCGCAGGTCGAAGACCTCACGCACCAGTTCCACCAGGCGCTCCTCGGCGATCTTGCCGGTGCCGAAGGTCTCGATGGAGATGGAGGTGGGCTCGGCCACGCCGATGGCGTAGGAGACCTGGATCTCGCAGCGGTCGGCCAGGCCGGCGGCCACGATGTTCTTGGCCACGTAGCGGCCGGCGTAGGCGGCGGAGCGGTCCACCTTGGACGGGTCCTTGCCCGAGAAGGCGCCGCCGCCGTGGCGCGCCATGCCGCCATAGCTGTCGACGATGATCTTGCGGCCGGTCAGGCCGCAGTCGCCCATGGGGCCGCCGATGACGAAGCGGCCGGTCGGGTTGATGTAGAAGCGGGTGTCCTTGCGGATCCACTCGCGCGGCAGCACGGGCAGGATGACCTCGTCCATCACCGCCTCGTGCACCACCTTCTCGGTCACTTCGGGGGCGTGCTGGGTGGAGAGCACCACGGCATCGATGCCCACGGGCACGCCGTCTTCGTAGACGAAGGTCACCTGGCTCTTGGCGTCAGGGCGCAGCCAGGACAGGGTGCCGTTCTTGCGCACCTCGGCCTGGCGCTGCACCAGGCGGTGCGCGTAGGTGATGGGGGCGGGCATGAGCACGTCGGTCTCGCGGGTGGCGTAGCCGAACATCAGGCCCTGGTCGCCGGCGCCCATCTGCAGCTCGTCCTCACGGTCCACGCCCTGGGCGATGTCCGGGGACTGCTTGCCGATGGCGTTCAGTACCGCGCAGGATTCCCAGTCGAAGCCCATGTGGGAGCTGTTGTAGCCGATGTCCCGCACCACTTCGCGGGCGACGCGCTCGTAATCCACCACTGCGGAAGTGGTGATTTCACCCGCGATCAGCACCATGCCGGTCTTCACCAGAGTCTCGCAGGCCACGCGGGCGCGCGGGTCCTGGGCGAGGATGGCGTCGAGGACGGCGTCGGAAATCTGGTCGGCGATCTTGTCCGGATGGCCCTCGGACACCGACTCCGAGGTGAAAAGGTGCTGTTTGGACATGCGCATTCCCCGCAATTCTGTGCCCGAAGGGCAGAACAAGGCCAAGGGTAAAAAAGAAGCGCGGAAATATAACATTCCGCCGGGGCGGGTGAAATAGAAAGCCGCCCGAAAGCGGCTTTCCGATCAGTATCCCCACATGCCTTCGAGCAGGCGGGAGTAACCCGCGTAGTGGCGGGCCGAGGCGGCCTCGAAGCGGGGGATGTTCAGGAGCGCCAGCGCAGCGCGGCCCTCGGGGTGCTGGTGGGCCTCGATGAGGGCCTTGCTGATGGCGTTGCGCACCGACTCGCTTACTTCCGGGGAGGCGGTGATGCCGGGTGCGGGGGCCTGGTCGGTGGTCGCCACCGTGGTCAGCCCGTCGAAGCGTCCGACCGCGGCCGAGGGGATCAGCGCACCGACGGACTGCCCCGAGGCGACCCGCTCCATGGCCTCCTCCAGGTTATCCACCTCCACCAGCACCGGTTGGCGCAGGGGGTTGGGGAAGAACTGGTTCAGATGCACGGCGCCCAGGGAAGGGGCAGGCATGGTGGCCACGGATTTGCCCACCAGGTCCGCCGGCTCCATGGCGAGCTGGTTTTCGTCGGCCACCAGGGAGTAGCTGATGAGATCGGGCATGCGGGCGACCAGCTTGTAGCCCATCTTCGAGATCCGGTAGTCCACCATGTGGGGACCCTCGAGGATCAGGTGATAGATGTTGCGCTTGGAGAGCTGCCAGTGCACCAGGAAATTGCTGGTGGTGGCGAGCTGCACGTTGTGACCCGTGGTTTTCGTCAGGTAGTCGGCCAGCGGCTGATAGACACGGAAGGTCTCCTTGGCCGGCAGGATGGGATGCACTGCGAACGTGAGATCGTCGGCGAAGGCCGTGTGGGCCGTGATGAAGGCACAGATGCCCACCACCGACAGCGCCTTTCGCCCATGGAACCGCCTGAACATACGTTCCCCCCTTGGACGCCGCACATCCTTGCGGCAATGGTGGCAAAAGTCTTGTCAAATACTGGTTAGTCTTATTGACGGGACTGTAGCAGAGCGTTTCCGCCGCTGACAATGCGCGGAATGCCGTCGGCAGGTCGCGGGCGCATGAGCCAGGGGTGATATTGCCGGGGGACGGTAGATTGTAGACAATCGGACCCTTCCGGTTGGTCGGAGACCGGTATAAGGGTCTACATTTCTCCCGCGGCAGGGTGTTCGCCGGGAGCGCGCCGGATCCATGCAGCAGCGTGGTGTACGTTGCGGATTCTTAACAAAAAGAAAACCGCCGCCTTGTCCTCGTCAGCAGAAAGCACGCGGGTCGAAGGGACGCGGCCCGGGGGCGTCATTCGGTACGGCCCCGCAAGAAAAATTTTTGGAAAATAATTTTTAGCTATATCAGGAGAAGCACACACATGCCAACCCGTCGTGAACTTGCCAATGCCATCCGTGCGCTCAGCATGGATGGGGTCCAGAAGGCCAAGTCCGGTCACCCCGGCGCCCCCATGGGCATGGCCGACATCGCCGAAGTCCTCTGGCGCGACCACCTGAAGCACAACCCCAAGAATCCCAAGTGGCATGACCGCGACCGTTTCGTCCTCTCCAACGGCCACGGCTCCATGCTCATCTACTCGCTGCTGCACCTGACCGGCTACGACGTCAGCATCGACGATCTGAAGAACTTCCGTCAGCTGCACTCCAAGACCCCGGGTCATCCGGAATACGGCTACACCCCCGGCGTGGAGACCACCACCGGTCCGCTGGGTCAGGGCATCACCAACGGCGTGGGCATGGCCATCGCCGAGAAGGTGCTCGCGGGCCAGTTCAACCGCCCCGGCCATCACATCGTCGACCACTACACCTACGTATTCATGGGCGACGGCTGCATGATGGAGGGCATCTCCCACGAGGCCTGCGCCCTGGCAGGCACCCTGGGCCTCGGCAAGCTCATCGCCTTCTGGGATGACAACGGCATTTCCATCGACGGCCACGTGGAAGGCTGGTTCACCGACGACACGCCGAAGCGCTTCGAGGCCTACGGCTGGCACGTGGTGCGCGACGTGGACGGCCATGATGCCGACGCCATCAACCGCGCCATCCATGAGGCCAAGAGCGTCAACGACAAGCCTTCGCTCATCTGCTGCAAGACCGTGATCGGCTTTGGTGCTCCCAACCTGTGCGGCTCGCACGACTGCCACGGTGCGCCCCTGGGCGAGGACGAAATCGCCGCCACCCGCGAGAACCTGGGCTGGAAGCACGAGCCCTTCGTGATCCCGGACGAGATCTATGCGGCCTGGGACGCGACCCAGAAGGGCGCCAAGGCCGAGGGCCACTGGCAGGAGAAGTTCGACGCCTACCGCAAGGAATACCCCGACCTTGCCGCCGAGTTTGAGCGCCGCATGAAGGGCGAGCTGCCCGCCAACTGGGCGAAGGACGCGGCGGAGTTCATCAAGGCCGTGGATGCCAAGGCCGAGAAGATCGCCACCCGCAAGGCCTCGCAGAACACCATCGCCGGTTACGCCAGGCTGCTGCCCGAATTCCTCGGCGGTTCGGCGGACCTGACGCCCTCCAACCTCACCGGCTGGAAGGAGGCCAAGACCATCACCAATACGGTGAGCGACGGCAATTACATCTCCTACGGCGTGCGCGAGTTCGGCATGTCCGCCATCATGAACGGCATGGCCCTGCACGGCGGCTTCATCCCGTTCGGCGGCACCTTCCTGATGTTCTCCGAGTACGCCCGCAATGCCCTGCGCATGGCGGCGCTCATGAAGGTCCGTTCCATTTTCGTCTACACCCACGACTCCATCGGTCTGGGCGAGGACGGCCCCACCCACCAGCCCATCGAGCAGATCGCCACCCTGCGCTATATTCCGAACATGTCGGTGTGGCGTCCCTGCGATGCGGTGGAATCCGCCGTGGCCTGGGCCAAGGCGGTGGAGCGCAGCACCGGCCCCTCCTGCCTCATCTTCTCGCGCCAGAATCTGCCCCACATGCAGCGCAGCGCCGAGCAGCTCGCGGCCATCGCCCGTGGCGGCTATGTGCTGAAGGACTGCGAAGGCACGCCGGACGCTATCCTCATCGCGACCGGTTCCGAGGTGGAACTGGCAGTGAATGCCTACGAGGAACTGAGCAAGAAGGGCCGCAAGGTGCGCGTGGTTTCCATGCCGTCCACCGACACCTTCGATGCCCAGGACGCGGCCTATCGCGAGTCCGTGCTGCCTTCCAAGGTGCGCGCGCGCGTGGCCGTGGAAGCCGGCGTGACCGCCTTCTGGGCGAAATACGTCGGCCTGGATGGCAAGGTCATCGGCATCGACCGCTTCGGCGAGTCTGCGCCGGCCGACAAGCTGTTCAAGGAATTCGGCTTCACCACCGAGAACGTGGTGAAGGCGGTCGAGTCCATCATCTAAGAAAAACCAGGAGATCGAGAGAATGGCTATCAAAGTGGGTATCAACGGCTTCGGCCGCATCGGCCGCATGGTGTTCCGTGCCATCGCCAAGGAAGCCGAGTTCAAGGACATCGAGGTGGTCGCCATCAACGACCTGCTCGAGCCCGATTACCTGGCCTACATGCTCAAGTACGACTCCGTCCACGGCCGCTTCAACGGCGACATCAAGGTGGACGGCACCAACCTCATCGTGAACGGCAAGAAGATCCGCCTCACGGCCGAGAAGGACCCCGCCGCGCTGAAGTGGGGCGAGGTGGGCGTCGACATCGTGGTGGAATCCACCGGCCTGTTCCTCACCAAGGAATCCTGCGAGGCCCATCTGAAGGCTGGCGCCAAGAAGGTGGTGCAGTCCGCTCCTTCCAAGGACGACACCCCGATGTTCGTTTACGGCGTGAACCACCAGAAGTACGCTGGTGAGACCATCGTCTCCGCGGCCTCCTGCACCACCAACTGCCTGGCCCCGGTTGCCAAGGTGCTGCACGAGAACTTCGGCATCAAGCGCGGCCTGATGAGCACCGTGCACGCCGCCACCGCCACCCAGAAGACCGTCGACGGTCCGTCCAAGAAGGACTGGCGCGGCGGCCGCGGCATCCTGGAGAACATCATCCCGTCCTCCACCGGCGCCGCCAAGGCCGTGGGCAAGGTCATCCCCGAGCTGAACAAGAAGCTGACCGGCATGGCCTTCCGCGTGCCCACCTCCGACGTCTCCGTGGTCGACCTCACCGTCGAACTGGAGAAGGACGCCACTTACGAGCAGATCTGCGCGGCCATGAAGAAGGCGGCCGAGGGCGAGCTCAAGGGCGTGCTGGGTTACACCGACGAGAAGGTGGTCGCCACCGACTTCCGCGGCTGCCCCCAGCCTTCCACCTTCGACGCCGAAGCCGGCATCGCCCTGGACGGCACCTTCGTCAAGCTGGTGGCCTGGTACGACAACGAGTACGGCTACACCTGCAACATGCTCCGCTTCGTGAAGCACGTGGCGAAGTAAGAGAAAGCAGATAACCACGGGGGACACGGGGAGATCAAGCGCATCTCACCCCCGTGCGCCCCGTGTCCCCCGTGGTTAAAGCTTCTTTGTCAGTGCCCGAGAGTCATCCGCCGAAGCGGCGCTTCCGCCGATGGTTTTCAGAATAATCAACAAATCCAAGGAGCAGTCCACATGCCTGTGAAGAAGATGACCGAACTGGATCTGAAGGGTAAGCGCGTATTCATCCGTGCCGACCTGAACGTTCCCGTGAAGGACGGCAAGGTGACGTCCGACGCGCGCATCACCGCCTCCATGCCCACCATCGAGGCCGCCCTGAAGGCCGGCGCGAAGGTGATGGTGACGTCCCACCTGGGCCGCCCCACCGAAGGTGAGTGGAGCGAAGAGGTTTCCCTGAAGCCGGTGGCCGACGTGCTGTCCCAGAAGCTCGGCAAGCCCGTGCGCCTGATCAAGGATTGGGTTGACGGCGGCTTCGACGTGGCCGAGGGCGAGCTGGTGCTGCTGGAGAACTGCCGCGTCAACAAGGGCGAGAAGAAGAACAATGACGACCTCGCCAAGAAATACGCCGCCCTGTGCGACGTCTTCGTGATGGACGCCTTCGGCACTGCGCACCGCGCCGAGGCCTCCACCCACGGCGTGGCCAAATACGCGCCCGTCGCCTGCGCCGGCATCCTGCTCACCGAGGAACTGGACGCCCTCGCCAAGGCGCTGGCCAACCCCAAGCGCCCCATGGTCGCCATCGTGGGCGGCAGCAAGGTTTCCA
The DNA here is from genome assembly GCA_050179875.1 of Thiohalomonadaceae bacterium. GTDB lineage: Bacteria > Pseudomonadota > Gammaproteobacteria > Thiohalomonadales > Thiohalomonadaceae > JALOAT01. The sequence continues at coordinate 2,865 of JBFXES010000022.1, read as the reverse complement.
CCAAGCTGACCGTGCTGGAATCCCTGGCCGAGAAATGCGACCAGCTGGTGGTGGGCGGCGGCATCGCCAACACCTTCCTGGCCGCCGCGGGCAAGAAGATCGGCAAGTCCCTGGCCGAGGAGGATCTGATCCCCACCGCCAAGGCGCTGATGGAAAAGATGCAGAAGCGCGGCGCCAACATCCCCATCGCGGTGGACGTGGTGGTGGGCAAGAAGTTCGACGCCAACGAGCCCGCCGTGCTGAAGAGCGCGGACGCCGTGGCCGACGACGACATGATCTTCGACATCGGTCCCAAGAGCGCCCAGGAACTGGCCGACATCATCATGAAGGCCGGCACGGTGGTCTGGAACGGTCCCGTGGGGGTGTTCGAGTTCGACCAGTTCGGTGAAGGCACCAAGAAGATCGCCGAAGCGATCGCCAATACCAACGCCTTCACCCTGGCCGGCGGCGGCGACACCATCGCGGCCATCCAGAAGTACGGCATCTACGAAAAGGTGTCCTACATCTCGACGGCCGGCGGCGCTTTCCTGGAATACTTGGAAGGCAAGGTGCTGCCAGCGGTCGCCATCCTCGAAGAGCGGGCCAGCAAGTAATCAGTGCTGTTACGATAAGGCCGGCCGGGGGATGGAATGCCCCCGGCGGCCATACAGAGGGCTGCGAAGGCCCCTGAGAAACCACATGCCAAGACGAACCAAGATTGTGTCCACCTTGGGACCGGCAACGGACGATCCCAAGATGCTGGACAAGATTATCCAGGCCGGTGTCGACCTGGTCCGCATCAACTTTTCCCACGGCAAACCCGAAGAACACCTCGAACGCGTCGAGAAGGTGCGCAACCGGGCGCGCGCCCACGGGCGCCAGGTCGGCGTGCTGGCCGACCTGCAAGGTCCCAAGATACGCATCGAGAAGTTCAGCGAGGGCAAGGTCCTGCTGGAGGAAGGCCAGACCTTCGTCCTCGACGCCGCCCTGGATCACGACAGCGGCAATCACGAGCGCGTGGGCATCGCCTACAAGCAACTGCCCGACGACGTCACGCGCGGTGACACCCTGCTGCTCGACGACGGCCGTATCGTGCTCTGGGTGGACCGCGTCGAAGGGCGCGAGGTCATCTGCCGCGTGGTGGTCGGCGGCATCTTGTCCGACCGCAAGGGAATCAACAAGCAGGGTGGTGGCCTGTCCGCGCCGGCACTCACCGACAAGGACCGGGAGGACATCCGCCTCGCGGCCAAGATGCAGGCCGACTACGTGGCCGTGTCCTTCCCCCGCTGCGCGGACGACATCAACGAGGCGCGTGCGCTGCTGCGGGCGGCGGGCGGTCACGGCGAGATCGTCGCCAAGATCGAACGTGCCGAGGCGCTCGAGGTGATCGACGAGATCATCGCCGCCTCGGGCGCCATCATGGTGGCGCGCGGCGATCTGGGCGTGGAGATCGGCGATGCCGCGCTGGTGCCCTGGCAGAAGCGGCTCATCAAGCAGGCGCGCACCATGAACCGCCCGGTGATCACCGCGACCCAGATGATGGAGTCCATGATCACCAACCAGATCCCCACGCGCGCGGAAGTGTTCGACGTGGCCAACGCGGTGCTCGACGGCACGGATGCGGTCATGCTCTCGGCCGAGACGGCGACCGGCAAATACCCGGACAAGGCCATCCAGGCCATGGACCGCATCTGCCTGGAGGCGGAGAAGCAGCGCATCGCCACCACCTCCGATCACCGCATCAACACCGAGTTCACCCACATCGACGAAGCCATCGCCATGGCCTCCATGTACGTCGCCAATCACCTCAAGGTGAAGGCCATCGCGGCGCTGACGGAATCGGGTGCCACGCCGCTGTGGATGTCGCGCATCAGCTCGGGAATACCCATTTACGCCATGACGCGGCACACCGAGACCAAGCGCAAGGTGACGCTCTACCGCGGCGTCTACCCGGTGGCCTTCGACGTGACTACCTCGGATCACGCCCAGGTGAACCGCGAGGCCGTCGACGAGCTGGTACGCCGCGGCGCGGTGCGCGACGGCGACCTGGTGATCATCACCAAGGGCGATCTCATGGGTGTCCACGGCGGCACCAACGCCATGAAGATCGTGCGCGTAGGCGAACTGGTATAAAAAGGAAATCCGCCGATGGACGCGCGGGAGGTCCCACGTCGACCATGCGTTCAAGGGCGGACGCCGGCTTTTCAAGTTTGAAGAAGAACTTCTGACATCAACCAAGGAGATTCCACATGGCCCTCGTATCCATGCGCCAACTGCTGGACCATGCCGCCGAGAACGGCTACGGTCTGCCGGCCTTCAATGTGAACAACATGGAACAGGTGCAGGCCATCATGCAGGCTGCCGACGCCGTCGACAGCCCCGTGATCCTGCAGGGTTCCGCCGGCGCCCGTAAGTACGCGGGCGAGCCGTTCCTGCGCCACCTGATCCTGGCCGCCATCGAGGCCTATCCGCACATCCCCATCGCCATGCACCAGGACCATGGCGCCAGCCCGGCCGTGTGCATCAACGCCATCCAGTCCGGCTTCAGCTCCGTGATGATGGACGGCTCCCTGCTGGAAGACGGCAAGACCCCGTCCAGCTACGAGTACAACGTGGACGTGACCCGTCGCGTGGTCGAGATGGCCCACGCCTGCGGCGTGTCCGTGGAAGGCGAGCTGGGTTGCCTGGGCTCCCTGGAAACCGGCAAGGCCGGTGAGGAAGACGGCCACGGCGCCGAAGGCACGCTGGACCACTCGGCCCTGCTGACCGATCCCAACGAGGCCGCCGACTTCGTGGCCAAGACCAAGGTGGACGCCCTCGCCATCGCCATCGGTACCTCCCACGGTGCCTACAAGTTCACCAGCAAGCCCACCGGCAAGGTGCTGC
>JBFXES010000021.1:0-25941 GCA_050179875.1 Thiohalomonadaceae bacterium | reverse complement strand
CGCACAAAAATTATCGCCGTCCCGCAGCCAGACCGTGAAACACGAGCCGCCGCCCGGGCGGCTGCTCACGGTGATGCGCCCGCCGTAGCGTTCCACCACGCCGTAACTCACCGCCAGACCCAGGCCCGTACCGGCCGCGCCCTTGGTGGTGAAAAAGGGATCGAAGATCCGCTCCAGGTTCTCCGGCGGGATGCCCACGCCGGTGTCCTCCACGGAGAGCGCCACGCCCAGCACCGCCCCGTCTTCACACCAGTCCCGCGCCACGAGGGTGAGCATGCCGCCTTCCGGCATGGCCTGGATGGCATTGACCAGCAGGTTCACCAGCACCTGTTGCAGTTCGTTGCCGGTGATCACCACGCGCCGCTCGGTCTCGATGCGTTGCTCCACGGCGATGTGGCCACGCTTGAGCAGATGGCCCACCAGCACCAGAGTGTCGGCGAACGCTGCCCGGGGCGACACCGATTCCTTGTAGCCGGCGAATTCGCTGGGACGCGCGAATTGCAGCAGCTTGGCGACGATGAGGCGGATGCGCTCCACCTGGTTGTCCATGAGCCGCAGTTCCTCCTTCACCGGCGCCGCGCCCTCGCCGAGCACTTCCCTGATCACGTCCAGATTGCCCTGGATCACCGCGACGGGATTGTTGATCTCGTGGGCCACGCCCGCGGTCAGCTCGCCGATGGCGGCGAGTTTGGCCGACATCACCAGCCGACGCTGGGTCTCGCGCAGGTGCTGGTTGGATTCCTCCAGCTCGCGGGTGCGCTCGGCGACCTTGGCGTCCAGCTCGGCGGCCCAGCGTTGCAGGAAATGGTTCTGCTGCTGGAGCCGATCGAGCAGTTGATCGAAGTGGGCCGCCAGCAGGCCGATCTCGTCCCGGCTCGCCAGCCTGCCCACGCGTGCATCGGCATGGCCCGCCTCGATGGCGTGCATGGTCTCGTTCATGCGTTCCAGCGGACGGAAGATGCTGCGCGCGCCCTTCAGCGAAAACACGGTCGCGAGGACGATGGTCACCGCGAACAAAAACAGCACGCCGGCGAAGGTCAGGCGCTTGGTGGCCAGAAACGGCGCTTCCAGATAACCCACGTACAGCATGCCCACGCGCCGCCCCTGCCCGTCTTCGATGGGCTGGTAGCCCGAGATGTACCAGTCGTTCACCACGAAGGCGCGGTGCAGCCAGATCTCGCCCCGCTCCAGCACGGCCTCGCGCACGGCGGCGGACACGCGCGTGCCGATGGCGCGTTCCTGCGCTCCTTCGTCCTCGAACAGTCGCACGTTGGTGGCGATGCGCACGTCGTCGAGGAACAGCGTGGCCGTGCCCTGGCCGCCCCGCGGCAGGGAGCCTTCGGGATAGATAATCTCGTTGATGTGATCCACGAACTGCAGGTTGCGGTTCAGCAGCAGGCCGCCCACCAGCGCGCCCAGCAACTCGCCGCGCGCGTCGTGGACCGGGGCCGCGGTATGGATCACCAGCCCGCGATCCTCCAGGGTGCGGTCGCTGGGCGCGGCGTTGCGGGTCTCCACGATGGGCACCCGGGAGCGCGCCGCCAGTTCGGGATCGATGGCCTGTAGCATCGCCGGCGAGAAGACATCCAGCATGGTGACGGCGCGTCCCTGCAGGGCGCTGCGCACCGTCTGCGCGTCGGCCAGGGAGGCGCCGGTCGGCAGCCGGCTGCTGGTGGCCTGCACGACGCCGCGGTGGTCGACGAAATGCAGGAAATCCACGCGCAACGCCTGGCCGCTGCTGCGAAGGAAGTCCACCACCTCCTCACGCTGGCCCCCGGCGAGGGCATGCGCCAGGCGGGTGGAGGCCGCCAGCATGCTCACGTCACGGCCGACACCCTCGCGCACGCGCTCGAAATAGCCGTTCGCCACGGCGAGGTCACTGCGGATCTTGTCGATGAGCAGGCGGTCGTAGGCGCTGCCGCCCCACACGCTGAGGATGAACATGAGCGCCGGCAGCACCACCACCAGCGGCGCCAGCACCATGGCCAGCAACTTGTTGCGGACCGAGGAGCGGAAGAGCCGGAACGGTTTCACGCGTCGGCCGGGACTTCCAGATCGCGCAGGCCCCATTCCATGCAGCGCCGATCCAGGGTCTTGCGGGAAATGCCCAGGCGGCGCGCCGCCTCGGTCTTGTTGCCGGCGACGGATTCGAGCACCGTGAGGATGTGGCGTCTTTCCACTTCCTCGAGGGTGAGCGGCCCGGCGTCTCCCGGCGCGTTGTCCGCCGCGGCCGGTGACAGGCAGTCCGCCCGAAACTCACCGAGGATCAGCGAACGCTCCACCAGGTTCTTCAGCTCGCGCACATTGCCGGGCCAGTCGTAATCGGCCATGAGGCGCCGCAGCACCTGCTCGTCCACCGCCACCGGCGGCACGCCCAGTTGCTGCGCCATGGTGTCGCTGAAGTGGCGGATGAGCGCCGGGATGTCGCTGGTATGTTCGCGCAGCGGCGGCATGTGGATCTCCACCACTTGCAGACGGTAATAAAGGTCACGGCGGAAGCGCCCGGCCAACACCTCCTCGGCCAGGTTGCGGTTGGAGGCGGCGACGATGCGCACGTCCACCGTGATCTCCTGCTCCGAACCCACCGGCCTGATCTTGCGCTCCTCGATGACGCGCAGCAGCTTGGCCTGTAGCGGCAGCGGCAGTTCCGTCACCTCGTCCAGGAACAGCGTGCCGCCGTTGGCGTAGTAGAACAGCCCGTCGCGCGGCGCGTTGGCGCCGGTGTAGGCCCCCTTCACGTGGCCGAACAACTCGCTTTCGATGAGCTCCGAGGACATGGCGGCCGAATTGATGGGCACGAACGGACCGTCGGCGCGCGGGCTCATGCGGTGCAGTGCACGCGCGGCGATCTCCTTGCCGGTGCCCGATTCGCCCTGGATGAGCACGGTGCTCGGCATGGGCGCGATGCGACGGATCAGGGCGCAGGTGTTGCGGATCACCTGCGAGTCCCCCACCAGTCCCTCCACCGCACCCGCGCGCCCGTTGACCTCGCGGCGCAACACGAAATTCTCGCGCACCAGGCGCGAACGCTCGAAACAGCGGTCGATGGCGTTGAGGATCTGCGGCAGGCGGAACGGCTTGAGCAGGAAATCCGAGGCCCCGGCGCGCAGGGCGTGGATGGCGGTTTCCAGGTCGGCGAAGGCGGTGATGAGGATGACGTCGCCCGTGAAACTGCGCTCGCGCAACTCCTCCAGCCAGGCCACACCAGACTTACCGGGCAGGGTGATGTCCAGGATGATGAGGTCGAAACGCTGGCGCGCCAGGACGCGCGCCGCCGCCTCGGCGCTCTCCACGGCCTCCACATTGGCGCAGCGCGCGGCCAGCGAGCGCGTGAGAAAGCTGCGCATGCCCGCTTCATCGTCTACAACCAATACGGAGTATCGGGGCCAGCTGAGGGTGGTTGCCACGGGTTCCGAAGCTTGGGTCATGTCTGCTCCCGGTTCACGGACCGGCTCAAGTTGTCATTGACAATCATCAACCGGCGCGAATTGTCGCAGTAATACCGGGGTATTCCAAGGCGAAGACCTGGTGAGCGTCCGCTAACGGTGAGTGCATGCCGAGGCGGACAGGCTGTCCCGCAGCGACGGCCCGGCCGGGACATTCTGACCCGCACGCGTTACAGGCTGACCGCACACGCGGCACACAACACACTGACTGGATGGCCTTTTTCGTCGCCCCTGCGCACTGGCTCGGGAATTGCTAACAGCCGCCGGTCCAACAAGAGGCGTGGCAGGTCTGCCCGCATGATGATGACTGACGACACACTGACGAAGCCCCACCCCGCGCGCCCACCCTCCGTGGACCGCCTGCTTTCCGTGCCGGAGGCCGCCGGGCTCATCGCCCGCTTCGGCCGCCCCTTCGTGGCGGCCAACCTGCGCGAGGTGCTCGACGAGGCCCGCGAGCGGCACACCCGCGGCGACGGGCCGGAGGTGTTCGCCGTGGACACCCTGCTGTCGCGCCTGGCCGAGCGCCTGGAGTCCCGCGCCCGTCCGGCCCTGCGTCCTGTGTTCAATCTCACCGGTACGGTGCTGCACACCAATCTCGGCCGCGCGCCCCTGCCCGAGGAGGCCATCAACGCGGTGGCCGCCGCGGCGCGCGGCGCCTCCAACCTGGAGTATGACCTCGCCCGCGGCCGGCGCGGTGACCGCGACGACCTCATCGTCGACCTCATCCGCGAGCTCACCGGCGCCGAGGCCGCCACGGTGGTGAACAACAACGCCGCCGCCGTGCTGCTCATGCTCAACACCCTGGCCTTGCGCAAGGAGGTGGTGGTCTCGCGCGGCGAACTGGTGGAGATCGGCGGCGCCTTCCGCGTGCCCGACGTCATGAGCCGCGCCGGCGCGAAACTGCGCGAGGTAGGCACCACCAACCGCACCCACGCCTTCGATTTCGAGCAGGCCATCACGCCGCGTACCGCCCTGTTGCTGAAGGTGCACACCAGCAATTACGCCATCCAGGGCTTCACCAGCAGCGTGCCCGAGGCGCAGCTCGCCGCCATCGCCCACGGCGCCGGCCTGCCCTTCGCCGTCGATCTGGGCAGCGGCACCTTCATCGATCTCGAACGCTTCGGCCTGCCCCACGAGCCTACCGTGCAGGAGGCCCTGGCGGCCGGCGCCGATCTGGTGACCTTCAGCGGCGACAAACTGCTGGGCGGTCCGCAGGCGGGCATCATCGTGGGCCGGCGCGAGCTGGTCGCGCGCATCAAGAAGAACCCGCTCAAGCGCGCCCTGCGTTGCGACAAGATGACGCTGGCAGCCCTGGAGGCCGTGCTGCGCCTCTACCGCGACCCCGAACGCCTTCCCGAACGGCTGCCCACCTTGCGCCTGCTGGCGCGCAGCGAAGGTGACATCCTCGACTGCGCCCAGCGCCTGCTGCCTGCCGTGCGTGCCGCCCTCGCCGGCCGCGCGGAGGTGAGCCTCGAACCCTGCCAAAGCCAGATCGGCTCGGGCGCCTTGCCGGTGGAAAGACTGCCCAGCCTCGCGCTGGCATTGCGCCCGCCGGTGCGCGGCAAGGGCGAAGGCCGCGCGCTGCAACAGCTGGAAGCGGATCTGCGCACCCTGCCCGTCCCCGTGATCGGCCGCATCGAGGCCGGCGCCCTGCGCCTTGATCTGCGCTGCCTCGACGACGAGGACGGCCTGCTCGCGCAGCTGGCGCACCTGGAGAAACGCCCGTGATCGTCGGCACCGCAGGTCACATCGATCACGGCAAGACCTCGCTGGTGCGCGCGCTCACCGGCGTCGAATGCGATCGCCTGAAAGAGGAAAAGGCGCGCGGCATCACCCTCGATCTGGGTTACGCCTATGCCGACGACGGCCGGCTCGGCTTCGTGGACGTGCCGGGCCACGAACGGCTGGTGCACAACATGCTGGCCGGCGCCACGGGCATCGACTATCTGCTGCTGGTGGTGGCCGCGGACGACGGCCCCATGCCGCAGACCCGCGAGCATCTCGCCATCGCCACGCTGCTCGGTCTGGACACGGGCGCCGTGGCGCTCACCAAGATCGATGCGGTCTCACCGGCGCGCCTCACCGAGGTGCAACAGGAAATCCGGGCGCTGCTCGCCGGCACGCCGCTGAAAGACGCACCGCTGTTTCCGGTCTCGTCGGTCACGGGTCAAGGCATCGGGGCGCTGCGCGCGCACTTGCAAGACACCGCTTCCGCCCTCACGCCCCCGCTCACCGGCGGCGGATTCCGCCTCGCCATCGATCGCGTCTTCACCTTGCAAGGCATCGGCCTGGTGGTGACGGGCACCGCCTTCGCCGGCACCGTGAATGTCGGCGACACCCTCACCGTGACGCCGCTCGGACGCAGCGTGCGTGTGCGCGGCCTGCGCGTGCACGACCGTCCGGCCGAAGCGGGCAAAGTGGGCGAACGCATCGCCATCCATCTGGCAGGCGATGTGGAGAAGGCCGACATCGCGCGCGGCGACTGGGTGGTGGCGCCGGCGTTGCACCAACCCGTGCAGCGCTTTCACGCCGAGGTGCGCGCGCTCACGCCCTTGCGTCATTGGCAGCCGGTCCACCTGCACCTGGGTGCGGCGGACGTGACGGCGCGCGTGGCGCTCCTCGAAGGCGAGACGCTGGCGCCCGGCGCGACGGCACTGGCCGAGTTCCTGCTCGACAGACCGCTCGGCGCTTTGGCCCATGATCGTTTCGTGCTGCGCGATCAATCGGCGACCCAGACCATTGCCGGCGGCCGCGCGCTCGACATCTTCCCGCCCACGCGCTACAAGCGCGCCGCCGCGCACCTCACCTATCTGCGCCTGCTCGCCGATGCCGATCCGCGTCCTGCGCTCGAACACGCCTTGACGCGCCAGCCTGCGGGCGTGGACCTGGCGCGCTTCGCCCTCAACCGCAACCTCGCCCCGGCAGAGGCCGAAGCACTGTGGCGCGCGTCGCAGTTGATCATCGTGCCGTTGGGCGAGGGCCGTACGGGTTTCGCGCCCGACGGCTGGCGCCAACTGGGCGAGCGGCTGCTGGCGGCGGCGGGCGCGGAGCACGAACGCGCGCCGGACATGATCGGCGTGGAGCGCGATCGGCTGCGACGCCTCACCCTGCCCACGCTGCCCCGCGCCGCGTTTGATCGCCTTGCCGACGAGCTGCTCGCGGACGGCAGCCTGGCTCAGACCGGCGGCTGGCTGCACCTGCCGGGACATCGCGCCAGCCTGGCGGCGGCGGATGCGGAACTGTGGCGCGGACTGAAGCCGCTCATCGAGGAGACGCCCAACAATCCCCCGCGCGTGCGCGACATCGCGCGCGCCACGGGCATTCCCGAGGAAACCGTGCGCGGGCTCATGAAGCGCGTGGCGCGCGTGGGCCTCGCCTATCCGGTGGCGCACGATCACTACTTCAGCGCCGAGGCCGTGGCGCGGCTCGCGCAAGAGGTGAGCGCGCTTTGCGCGCGCGACGGCGGCGCCCGCGCCGCTGCACTGCGCGACGTGATCGGCGGCGGCCGCAAGGTGGCCATCCACATCCTCGAATTCTTCGATCGGGTCGGATACACTCGGCGGGTCCGCGACGAGCACCTGCTGCGCCAGCCCGGCGAACAGCGCCAATGGGTGCTCCCATGATCAATCCTGGAAGAGATCGTTCCCCGGTGGGGCGGCCGGTCTTCAAAACCGGCAGGGGTCGCCAGGCGGTCCCTGGTGGGTTCGACTCCCACTCTCTTCCGCCATTTTCCCGCAAGCTTCACGCCCGGCGGTGCAACACCTGCCGGCTTCGCTCGCGCGCCCGTCGCGCGCCGTCGTCCTTTGTCTCTCACATTCATGCACAGGAGTCGCCATGACCAGCGCCGCCGCTTCCATCCAACCCGAGGTCCGTCTCACCACGCTGTCCCATGGCGGCGGTTGCGGCTGCAAGATCGCGCCGGGCGTGCTGCGCAGCGCGCTGGAAGGCATGGGCATGGGCTTTCCCCATCCCGCCCTCATGGTCGGCAGCGAGACCAGCGATGACGCGGCGGTGATGCGCCTCAACGACGAACAGGCGCTCATCGCCACCACGGACTTCTTCATGCCCATCGTCGACGACCCCTTCGACTTCGGCCGCATCGCCGCCACCAACGCCCTCTCCGACGTGTATGCCATGGGCGGCCAGCCGTGCATGGCCCTGGCCATCGTCGGCATGCCCATCGACAAGCTGCCCATGTCGATCATCCGCCGCATCCTGGAAGGGGGCGCGGAGGTATGCCGCGCGGCGGGCGTCGCCCTCGCCGGCGGCCATTCCATCGATGCGGTGGAACCCATCTACGGGCTCGCGGTGATGGGCACGGTGCATCCGGACAAGGTGAAGCGCAACGACGCCGCGCGCGCCGGCGACGTGCTGGTGCTGGGCAAGCCGCTGGGCGTCGGCATGCTCGCCACGGCACTGAAAAAAGGCCTGCTCGACGCGGACGGCTATGCGGAAATGGTGGCCTCCACCACGCGCCTGAACAGCGTGGGCGCCGAGCTGGCCGAGCTGCCCGGCGTGCATGCCCTCACCGACGTGACCGGCTTCGGCCTGCTCGGCCACCTGCTGGAGATCTGCCGCGGCTCGTACCTGTCGGCGGAGGTGAATTTCGGCCAGGTGCCCGTGCTGCCCACCGCCGCCGTGCTCGCGCCGCAGGGCATCGGTCCGGGCGCCATCGAGCGCAACTGGGCGAGCTACGGCGCGGAAGTGCGCCTCGATGCCGACCTGCCCCCGTGGGCGCAGCGCCTGCTGTGCGACCCGCAGACCAGCGGCGGCCTGCTCGCCGCCTGTGCGCCCGACAGCGCAGCGGCGGTGCTCCACATGTTCCACCGCGCAGGCTTCAACTCGGCCGCGGTGGTGGGCCGCCTGGAAGAAGGCGCGCCGCAGGTGCGCGTGGTTGGCTGACAGCGCACAGAGGAACGCAAAGACGAAAAGGCGTGCGTGGGGCTTGTCCCCACCATGCCATCGCTCTGCGATCTCCGCGTCTCTGGGTTGGATGCTTTTCTTCCCAAGCAGGCAACCGCCCTGGACAGAATTTCCACCTCAACCCGCGCCTGTGGGACAACTTGTCCCGTGGCGTGTCGTCGGTTTCGTGAGAGCTATTGATATTCCTTACGTTAGGCAACTGGCGCGGATATTGCTGCCGGTTCCCGGCGCGGTCGCCGCAAGGCGTCCGTGCAGAAAAGACACTAACGAGGAGTACCCATGCACATCTCACGACGGCAGTTCTTCAAGATCTGCTCGGCAGGGATGGCGTCGACGAGCATCACCCTGATGGGATTCTCGCCGACCCAGGCCCTGGCCGAAACGCGGACCTTCAAGCTGGCGCGTGCCACCGAGACGCGGAATACCTGTCCGTATTGCTCGGTCGGTTGCGGCCTGCTCATCTACAGCCACGGCGACAAATCCAAGAACACCACCGCCGACATCATTCACATCGAGGGTGACCCGGACAATCCGGTGAACCGCGGCTCGCTGTGCCCCAAGGGCGCGGGCCTGCTGGACATGATCAAGAGCCCCAACCGCCTCAAGTTCCCCGAGGTGCGTGAGGCCGGCTCCAGCGAGTGGAAGCGCATTTCCTGGGACGAGGCCTTCACCCGCATCGCCAAGCACATGAAGGCGGATCGTGACGCCAACTTCGTCGCTACCAACAAGGATGGACTGACCGTCAACCGCTGGAACACCTTCGGTTTCCTCGCTTCGTCGGCGGCGTCCAACGAAGCCGGTTACCTCAGCCACAAGGTCCTGCGCTCCCTCGGCGCGGTCGGCATCGACACCCAGGCCCGCATCTGACACTCCCCGACGGTGGCCAGTCTGGCTCCGACGTTTGGGCGTGGCGCGATGACCAATCACTGGGTCGACATCAAGAATGCCGACCTCGTCCTCATCATGGGCGGCAATGCGGCCGAGGCCCACACCTGCGGTTTCAAGTGGGTGCAGGAGGCCAAGCAGCAGCGCAAGGCCAAGCTCGTGGTGGTGGACCCGCGTTTCACCCGTTCCGCCGCCGTGGCGGACTACTACGCGCCGATCCGTTCCGGTACGGACATCGCGTTCCTGGGCGGCGTGATCAACTACCTGCTCACGCACGACAAGATCCAGCACGAGTACGTCAAGGCGTACACCAACGCCAGCTTCCTCATCAATCCGGGCTTCAAGTTCGAGGACGGCCTGTTCTCCGGTTACACCCCGGAGAAGCGTGCCTACGACAAGGCCACCTGGGGCTACCAGATGGGCGAGGACGGCTACGTAAAGGTGGACCCGACGCTCAAGGACCCCAACTGCGCGTTCCAGCTGCTGAAGAAGCACTACAGCCGCTACACGCCGGAGCTGGTGTCCAGGGTCACGGGTACGCCCAAGGAGGCCTTCCTGAAGGTCTGCGAGCTCATCGCGAGCACCGCAGCACCCAACAGGACCATGACCATCCTGTACGCCCTGGGCTGGACGCAGCATTCCGTGGGCGCGCAGAACATCCGCTCCATGGCCATCATCCAGACCCTGCTGGGCAACATGGGTATGGCGGGCGGCGGCATCAACGCGCTGCGCGGCCATGCCAACGTGCAGGGCATCACCGACCAGTGCCTGTTCGGCGCCAACCTGCCGGGTTATCTCACCAATCCGCAGGAGAAGGACAAGAGCGTCGAGGCCTACCTCAGCGCACGCACGCCCAAGCCCCTGCGGCCCAACCAGATGAACTTCCCGGGCAACTACCCCAAGTGGTGGGTGAGCCTGATGAAGGCCTGGTACGGCGATGCAGCGAACAAGGACAACGGCTGGGCCTACGACTGGCTGCCCAAGCTGGACGGCGCCTACGACACCCTGGCCATGTTCGAGCGCATGCACCAGGGCAAGATGAACGGCTTCGTCTGCCAGGGCTTCAATCCGCTCGCCTCGGTGGCCAACTCCAACAAGATCCGCGAGGCGCTCGGCAAGCTGAAGTACCTGGTGGTGATCGATCCGCTCGCCACCGACACCTCGGAGTTCTGGAAGAACCACGGTGACCTGAATCCGGCCAACCCGTCCGCCATCCAGACCGAAGTGTTCCGTCTGCCGGCGACGCTGTTCGCGGAGGAAACCGGTTCGTTCACCAACTCCGGGCGCGTGATCCAGTGGCACTGGAAGGCCGGCGACGCGCCGGGCGAGGCCCTGACCGATCGCGAGATCATCGCGCGTCTGTTCCTCAAGCTGCGTGAGATGTACGCGAGCGAAGGCGGCGCCTTCCCGGATCCCGTCCGTCACCTCACCTGGCCCTACCGCATCCCCTCCCGTCCCTCGCCCGAGGAACTGGCCATGGAGATCAGCGGCAAGGCCCTGGCGGATCTGATGGACCCCAAGGACCCAAGCAAGGTACTGGTGAAGGCGGGCGAACAGCTGGCCGGCTTCGCGCAACTGCGCGACGACGGCAGCACGGCCTGCGGCAACTGGATCTACTGCGGTTCCTGGTCGCAGGCCGGCAACCTGATGGCGCGGCGCGACAACGCCGATCCGTCCGGTCTCGGCCAGACCCTGAACTGGGGCTTCGCCTGGCCCGCCAACCGCCGCATCATCTACAACCGCGCCTCGTGCGACCCTGCGGGCAAGCCGTGGGATCCGTCGCGCACGGTGCTCAAGTGGAACGGCAGCGCATGGACCGGCAACGACATCCCGGACATGCGCGCCAACGCCCGTCCCGAGGAGAACGTGGGTCCGTTCATCATGACCCCCGAAGGCGTGGCGCGCCTGTTCGCACCGGGCATGGCCGACGGTCCGTTCCCCGAGCACTACGAGCCCTTCGAGTCGCCGCTGGAAGAGAACCCCTTCCATCCCGGCAAACCGGAGGTGTTCAACAACCCGGTGGCGCGCGTGTATCAGGGCGATCGCGCGGCGTTCGGCAAGGCGCAGGCCTTCCCGTACGTGGCGACCACCTACCGCCTGGTGGAGCACTTCCACTTCTGGACCAAGCACTCGGCCCTCAACGCGATACTCCAGCCGGAGCAGTTCGTGGAGATCGGCGAGGAATTGGCGCGGGAGAAGGGGCTCAAGTCGGGCGATCAGGTGAAGGTGAGCAGCAACCGCGGTCATGTGAACGCGGTGGTGGCGGTGACCAAGCGCATCCGCGCCCTCGATGTGAATGGCAGGAAGGTCCACACCGTCGGCATCCCCATCCACTGGGGCTTCAAGGGCGTGGCGAAGCCGGGCAACCTGGCCAACAGCCTCACGCCCTTCGTCGGCGATGCCAATGCCCAGACGCCGGAATCCAAGGCGTTCCTGGTCAACATCGAGAAGGTCTAAGGAGGCGCCATGACACTGCAAACGACTGACATTCAGCGTCGCTCGGCGACCACCTCGCCCCTGCCTGCCGTCAACCAGCACACGGAAGTGGCGAAGCTGGTCGACGTCTCCGCCTGCATCGGCTGCAAGGCCTGTCAGGCGGCATGCATGGAGTGGAACGATCTGCGTCCCGAGATCGGTAACACCACGGGCGTCTACGACAACCCGGTCGACCTCACGGATACCGCATGGACGGTCATGCGCTACGCCGAGGTGGAAGAGAACGGCACCCTGCAGTGGCTGATCCGCAAGGACGGCTGCATGCACTGCGCCGATCCGGGTTGCCTCAGGGCCTGTCCGGCGCCGGGCGCCATCGTGCAACACGGCAACGGCATCGTGGAGTTCCACCAGGAGAACTGCGTTGGCTGCGGTTACTGCGTGACGGGCTGTCCCTTCAACGTGCCGCGCATCTCGAAAAAGGACAGCAAGGCGTACAAGTGCACCTTCTGTTCCGATCGGGTGGCGGTGGGCCAGGCGCCCGTGTGCGTCAAGTCCTGCCCCACCGGTGCGCTGCGCTTCGGCACCAAGGAGCAGATGAAGGACTACGCACAGACGCGCATCCGCGACCTGAAGGAACGCGGCTTCGTGAAGGCAGGGCTGTACGACCCGGAAGGCGTGGGCGGCACGCACGTAATGTACGTGTTGCAGCACGCCGACCGGCCCGCGCTGTACGCCGGCCTGCCGGCCCAGCCCGGCATCAGTCCCATGGTCGAGTTGTGGAAGGGCATCACCAAGCCGCTCGCCACCGCGGGCATGGCGCTGGTGGGTCTGGCGGCCCTGTTCCACTACGTCACCAAGGGTCCCAACGAAGTCTCGAAGGACTCCGAAAAGGAAGCCGAGAAGGAGGCCGACGCATGATTCGCGATCCGCAGGACCTGCAGCGCTACAGTGCGCCTGAGCGGGCCAACCACTGGGTGGTCGGGATGAGCTTCATCCTGCTCGCGCTGTCCGGGCTGGCCTTTTTCCATCCCTACTTCTGGCCCCTGACCCATCTGTTCGGCGGCGGCGCCTGGACCCGCATCCTGCACCCCTTCATCGGCGTGCTGATGATGCTGTCCTTTACCGCGCTGTTCCTGCGCTTCCGGGCGCTGAACAGCATGACCGCCGTGGACTGGGAGTGGGTGCGCCGGGCGAAGGAGATGGTGAACGGCGATGACCACAACATGCCCGAGCAAGGCAAGTACAACGGCGGCCAGAAGCTGATGTTCTGGGGCGCCGCGCTGTGCATGCTGCTGCTGTTCGTCTCGGGCATCGTACTGTGGCGCGCGTACTTCACCTTCCCGGTGGATGTGGTGCGACTCGCCGCAGTCGTCCACGCCGCCACGGCCGCGGTGATGATCGCGCTCATCACCGTGCACGTGTATGCCGCCATCTGGGTCAAGGGCACCATCCGCGCCATGTGGTACGGCACGGTGACCCGCGCCTGGGCCAGGCAGCATCACCGCGCCTGGTATCGCCAGATGACGGGCAAGTAGTGCCGTCGGGAGGCCCGCGGCCATCGCGGGCCTCTTTTTTTCAGGAGTGGACATGACTGCAACACTGCAAAGCAATGAATTCCAGCCCGTGGCCCGTGATCTGCCCCGGGTGATCCTGCCGGACACGGACATCTTCGCCCGTCGCGCGCAACGCTTTGCGCGCCTGGCCGAAGGCCATGCCCTGGGCGACTGGCTGAACTTTCTTTCCCGTCTGTCGCGCGCGCAGCACGCAGCGCTGCAGACCTTCCCGGCGCTCGCCCTGCCGAGCCCCGGGCAACTGCAACAGGCCTCGGCCAACGGCATGCCGCCGCTGCCCGCCGCCGGCTGGACGCGCGATCCGGCCTGGCGCACGACGGTGCTGCCGTCCCTGCTGGAGGCCGCGGAGGATTGCGTCCCCGAAGCGGGGCGCCGCGCGCTCGCCGCACTGCGCCTGTGCTCCGCGGACGAACTGGAAGCCTTGGCCGACGAAGTCCTGAGCGGCCGGCACACGCCTGCACATGCCGCCACACTGCCCGTCGTCGGCGCGGCCTTGCAGGTGTACTGGACCCACCTTGCGGCCGCCATGGAGGACGCAGCCGTGCCTCCCCTGGACGTGCCCGGTGTCTGCCCCTGCTGCGGTTCCCTGCCCGTGGCCAGCGTCCAGCGCACGGGCGGCGAGGTGGACGGCCTGCGTTACCTGCACTGCTCCCTGTGCAACACCCAATGGAACCTGGTGCGCGTCAAGTGCGCCGTGTGCGACACCACCGAAGGCATCGCCTACCAGGCCATTGAAGGCCACGCCTCCCACGTGCGCGCGGAGACCTGTGACGGCTGCAAGAGCTACCTGAAGATCATCCATACCGAGAAGGACCCGCAGGCGGACCCCGTCGCGGACGATCTCGCGACCCTCGCCCTCGATCTGTTGCTGGACGAAGCCGGCTACAGGCGCGCCGCGCCGAATCTCCTGCTGGTGACCGGCGATGCATCCTGAAGCGGTGAAGGAGTATTCACTGGACGGGCCCATGAGTCCCGTTTGCGCACGGCGAGAGGACGAAGCGGAACCGTTCGGGGCCGCGGCATGGCCCACCTCGGCGCCGATCACCGTCACGCGCATCGAGGGCGGCGCGCGGGCGGACTGCGTAGACCACGTGGTGGAGGAAGTGCCGGTCGCGCTGGTGTACAACGGCATCTCCCACGCGGTGATGCTCGCATCACCGGAAAAGCTCGAGGAACTCGCCCTGGGCTTCAGCCTCAGCGAAGGCATCCTCGCGCATCCCGCCGAACTCTACGACCTCGAGATCCGCGCCGGCGAACAGGGCATCGAAGTGCACATGGAGATCGCCTCCCGCCGGTTCATGGCGCTGAAGGAACGACGCCGTTCCCTCGCAGGCCGCACCGGCTGCGGCCTGTGCGGCGTCGACAGCCTGAGCGCCGTGGCGCGCACCTGCGCCCCGGTGGTGCGCGGTGCGCCGGTTTCCCTGGCAGCCATTTCTGCGGCGCTCGCCGCCCTCCCCTCATTGCAACCGCTGCGCGCCGCCACGGGCGCGGTGCACGCCGCGGCGTGGGCGGATGCCGCGGGCCGAATCGAATTCCTTTGCGAGGACGTGGGACGGCATAACGCGCTCGACAAACTCATCGGCGCACTGGCGCGTGGCGGTATCGTGTTACAGGACGGCTTTCTGCTCGTTTCCAGCCGCGCCAGTTACGAGATGGTGCAAAAGGCCGCCGGCGTCGGCATCGGCTACATGGTCGCCGTCTCGGCGCCGACCGCATTGGCGGTGCGCCTTGCCCACAGCGCCGGTCTGACCCTGGCAGGCTTCGCGCGCGAAGGGCGGCTGGTGGTCTACAGCCACGGCGAATTCATCGTGCCCTGCGCCCCCGCGTCCTTCTGAGCGGGAGTTTCGTTACCCGCTGGCACACACAGCCCTCCATTAGCTCACAGCGCCCGAAACGCGCTTATGCAGGACACAGCGCCTTCCACGCGTCAGAGGCCCCCAATTCAACAGCTAATGCATTCACCCCAGAAGTACGTTCCAACTCTGCCAGGCATGGTCACATGCGTGCCTTGATGCGTTACCTGACCCATCACTACAACCGGGCTAGGCCACATAGCTTCAATGATTACAAGACGCCGGTGGCCAAGGAGGCTGAGGCCGCCTAAGAACCTAACTTACTGTCCAGGAACACTTGACCACTTCAGGTCGCACCTAATTGGCTTAGGACGTGAACTGGGTAGATGGTGCGTGAGTACACCGGACGGCGACGGCCAAGATAGCGTCGCGGTTTCACGTTGCGCGGGTTGCAGCAGCGCCAGGGCATAGCCTCAGCGCTGAAGGTCGGTTGCTTGGGGCAGTAGAAACCCGCCACTCCCGTCGGCCTGCACGGTTCTGCCGCCCACCTGCCCAGCGCCCACGGGGCTCCAGAAACATGGAAACGCAAAGTCTCCTTGCCAATATATACGCGCTGTCATATATTCGGCGCGGCGCATACATTGTCCGCTAAGCGGCTGATTGGTTCTGCCGAAGACGTCGGTCAGGCTCCACGTTGGCCGGTGAATTCTTGTCCGTGCTGCCGGAAACGGTGCAACGTTCATTCCGCCAAGACACAAACCATGAATGTACTTTTTCTCTGCACTGGCAATTCCTGCCGGTCCATCCTCGCTGAAGCCACTTTCAACCACCTGGCGCCCGAAGGCTGGCGCGCCATGAGCGCCGGTAGCAAACCCACCGGGCAGGTACATCCCCGCTCCTTGGCACTGCTGGCGCGCGAGGAAATTTCCACCGAGGGTTACCACAGCAAGTCCTGGGACAACCTTCCCGTGACGCCGGACGTCGTCATCACGGTGTGCTCCAACGCCGCTGGTGAGACCTGCCCTGCCTATCTTGGGTCCGCCGTGCGCACCCACTGGGGCGTGGAGGACCCGGCACACGCCACGGGTACTGATGAAGAGCTCGATGCAGCGTTCTACACCGCCTATCGCATCCTGCGCGCGCGCATCGAGGCTTTCCTTTCCCTTCCACTTGAACACCTGAAGCAGGACCGCGCCCGCCTGAAGGTGGAGCTGGATCGCATCGGTACACTCTTGTCCTGACGAGGAACCCTGTCATGAAACTCATCCAAATCTTCGATCCCGCGCTGTGCTGCAGCACGGGCGTGTGCGGCGTGGACGTCGATCAGGCCCTGGTGACCTTCGCGGCCGACCTGGAATGGGCCAAGCGCAACGGTGCGCGCGCGGAACGCTTCAACCTGGCCCAACAGCCGCTGGCGTTTGCGGAAAATCCGGTCGCCAGGGGCTTTCTGGAACGTTCGGGGGCGGAATCCCTCCCGTTGATTCTCGTGGACGGCGAGCTCGTGCTGGCCGGTCGCTATCCGTCACGAGCCGAACTCGCCCGCTGGGCGGGCATCGATGTCACTGTGATCGACGCCAAACCCGCCGGCGGTTGCTGCGACGGGTCCGGTTGCTGCTCGTAGGCTCAAGGCAAAAGGTATGACCATGCGGCTTTCCCAGCACGAAGGCAGGAAGTTTCTCGACCATCCGCCGCGCTTTCTCTTCTTCACCGGCAAGGGCGGTGTCGGCAAGACCTCGCTCGCCTGCGCCACGGCCGTGCACCTGGCCGAGGGCGGCAAGCGGGTACTGCTGGTGAGCACGGATCCGGCGTCCAATGTGGGCCAGGTATTCGGCCTGGCCATCGGCAATCGCATCACCCCTGTCGAAGGCGTGTACGGTCTTGCCGCCCTGGAGATCGACCCGCAGGCCGCCGCCGACGCCTACCGCGCGCGCATCGTGGACCCCGTGCGCGGCGCGCTGCCCGAGGCGGTGATAAAAGGTATCGAGGAGCAGCTCTCCGGGGCATGCACCACGGAAATCGCGGCATTCGACGAGTTCACGGCGCTGCTCACCGACGCTGCGCTGGTCGGCGACTACCACCACATCGTGTTCGACACTGCCCCCACCGGCCACACCATCCGCCTGCTGCAACTGCCGGGTGCATGGAGCAATTTCCTGGAATCCGGGAAGGGCAATGCGTCCTGCCTTGGGCCGCTGGCCGGTCTGGAAAAACAGCGTGTCCAGTATAAGGCAGCGGTGGATGCCCTGGCCGACGCCGATCGCACCCGCATGATCCTGGTAGCACGCGCCCAGCAGGCCGCACTGCGCGAAGTGGCCCGCACCCATGAAGAGCTGGCGGCCATCGGGTTGCGGCAACAACATCTGGTCGTCAATGGCGTGCTGCCGGCGGACGAAGCCGATGATGCCCTTGCAGCGGCGATCATCCAGCGGGAACGTGCAGCGCTGGAAGCCATTCCTGAGGTGCTGAAGTCGCTGCCCCGGGACCAGATTGCCCTCAAGCCTTTCAACCTGATGGGCCTCGAATCGGTTCGACAACTGCTTGCCAATGAACCGGTGCATGTCGCCAAGCCCGACGTTGCGCCGACGTTCGATACCCCTCGGCTTCGTACGCTGATCGATGCCATCGCGGCCGAGGGTCACGGGCTGGTCATGCTGATGGGCAAGGGCGGCGTGGGCAAGACCACGCTGGCAGCGGCGATTGCGGTGGGGCTCGCGCAGCGCGGCCTCGCCACGCACCTCACCACGTCGGACCCCGCCGCCCACCTCGCCGAAACGCTCGCCGACGAGGTGGAGCAGCTGGAAGTCAGCCGCATCGATCCGCATGAAGCCACCGAGCGCTACCGCCGGCACGTTCTGGATACGCGCGGCCGTGACCTGGATGCGGAAGGCCGCGCCCTCCTGGAGGAAGATCTGCGCTCACCGTGCACGGAGGAGATCGCGGTATTCCAGGCCTTCTCGCACGTGATCCGCCAGGCCGGCAAGAAATTCGTGGTCATGGACACGGCCCCGACCGGCCACACGCTGCTGTTGCTGGATGCCACCGGCGCCTACCACCGGGAGGTGATGCGCCAGGCGGGCGAACGCGGCCTGCACGTCACCACACCCATGATGCAGCTGCAGGATCCCAGGCGCACCAAGGTGCTCATCGTCACCTTGGCCGAAAACACGCCCGTGCTGGAGGCCGCGAGCCTGCAGGACGACTTGCGCCGCGCCGGCATCGAACCGTGGGCCTGGGTCATCAACAACAGCATCGCCGCCGCACAGACCGGTTCGCCCCTGCTGCGTCAGCGCGCCCGGAACGAACTGCCGCAAATCGAAGCGGTGGCCACCCGGCAGGCACAGCGCTACGCCGTGGTTCCGCTGCTTCCCCGGGAGCCGGTCGGCGTGGCGCGCCTGCGCGATTTGCTCGAATAGCCATCGTCGAAATCAGGTTTTCGGGAGGAAGTCATTCCATGTCCGCACAATGTGAAACCACCGGTAAGCGCATCGCCGGCTCGCCCATGGGCATATTCGAGCGTTATCTCACCGTGTGGGTATTCCTCTGCATCGGCGCCGGTATTCTGCTGGGTCAGTGGCTGCCGGGGCTCTTTCAGACCATCGGCGCCATGGAGGTTGCACAGGTCAACCTGCCCGTGGCCGTGCTCATCTGGCTGATGATCCTCCCCATGTTGATCAAGATCGATCTAAAGGAGATCAAGGGTGTGAGCCAGCACTGGCGCGGGGTAGGCGTGACTCTGCTCGTCAACTGGGGCGTGAAGCCTTTCTCCATGGCGCTGCTGGCGTGGCTGTTCATCGGCTGGCTGTTCCGCGGCTACTTGCCCGCGGACCAGATCGATTCCTACATCGCGGGGCTCATCATCCTCGCCGCCGCGCCCTGTACCGCCATGGTGTTCGTCTGGAGCCACCTGATGCGGGGCGAGCCCCATTTCACGCTCTCCCAGGTGGCGCTCAACGACGTCATCATGGTATTCGCCTTTGCGCCCATCGTGGGACTGCTGCTGGGCCTGTCCGCGATCACCGTGCCTTGGGATACGCTGCTATTGTCCGTGGCGCTCTATATCGTCGCACCGCTGGTCGTCGCCAACCTCTGGCGCCGCTGGCTTCTCGCCCACGAACACGGCTATCTGCGCCTGCAGCGCGTGTTGAACGTCATTCAACCGGTGTCCTTGGTCGCGCTGCTCGCCACGTTGGTGCTGCTGTTCGGCTTCCAGGGCGGGCAAATCATTGCCCAGCCGCTGGTCATCGCCCTGCTTGCCATTCCTATCCTCATCCAGACCTTCTTCAACGCGGGATTGGCCTACCTGCTGAACCGTACCGTACGCTCTCCCCACTGCGTGGCAGGTCCGTCGGCGCTCATCGGCGCGTCCAACTTCTTCGAGCTCGCCGTGGCCACCGCCATCGTCCTGTTCGGCTTCCAGTCGGGCGCCGCCCTCGCCACCGTTGTCGGCGTGTTGATCGAAGTACCGGTCATGCTGGCGGCCGTCGGTGTGGTCAATCGCACCCGCGGCTGGTATGAGCGACGCGAAGGCGTGCCCAGTTACGAGGAATGCTGCCCGGGCATCGTGCTTCACAAGGGCTGTTAAGAGGCCACCAGGCAGGAGCCAACATGCAATCCAGTGGTGTGCCTTTCG
The DNA here is from genome assembly GCA_050179875.1 of Thiohalomonadaceae bacterium. GTDB lineage: Bacteria > Pseudomonadota > Gammaproteobacteria > Thiohalomonadales > Thiohalomonadaceae > JALOAT01. Next base: position 6,257 of record JBFXES010000021.1, on the reverse strand, counting down.
CCGGGTTTGCCTTCGCGCTGCTGCTTGCCCAGGCAGCCCCTGTCGCCGTCAGCGTCACGTCCGGCTGTTGGGTGCCTGCGCACTGCAATACTTCAATAGCGAGAGCTTGAGTGGGTACCGAACTGACGCCGAGACACCAAGACCCAGCGAGCGAACACGAAGTGCCAATCACAGCAGCATGGAGGCAACACCGCCAGAGCGTTTATCGCTACCTGCGGCGCCGCCTGCCTGACAAGACTCACGCGGAAGACCTGACGCAGGAAACCTTCCTGCGCTTCCTTCAGAGCCCACCGCCCGTCAGCGACCCGGCGCCCGTTCGCGCCTGGTTGCTCCGCGTTGCCCATAACCTGGTGGTCGATCACTACCGCGCCCAACGTAACGAGATCCCGCTGGACCAGGCCGATCCGGCCGCGGAAACGGGCAGCAGGCTGTTTCGCGAACTGGAAAGCTGCATTGCCCCGCTCGCCGGACGACTGCCGGAAAGCTACCGCACGGCGCTGTTGTGGGACCTGGAAGGCCTGCCCCAACAGGAGATCGCCAGGCGCCAGAACCTGAGCCTGTCAGGGGCGAAATCGAGGGTCCAGCGCGCGCGCTCTTTGTTGAAAGTGGAATTCGAGCGTTGCTGCCATTACCACTTCGATGCCGAGGGCTCGCTGACCGGGTACGGCCCGCGGGAGCGGACCGACGCCTGCGGCTGAAAAAATCTGTTGCGTCTTTTTCCCGGCCCGGGCGTCTTAACCGATACCAGCCAACAGCAAAGGGGAAAGGCATGACTTCGAAAGTCCACCACGATATCCGCACCGCGGTGCGTGAAAACTACGGCAAGCTAGCCCAGCAAGGCGGAACCGGTGGCTGCTGCAGCGGTGACAGCAGTGCAAGCAGTTGCTGCGGCCCCGTGCCGGTCGCGACCGTGGCACAGCAGTTGGGGTATTCGGCGGATGAGACCAACGCCGTACCGGAAGGCGCCAATCTGGGCCTTGGCTGCGGCAATCCACAGGCCATTGCCGCCCTCAAGCCCGGTGAAACGGTGCTCGACCTGGGCAGCGGCGCCGGCTTCGACGCCTTCCTCGCCGCCCGCGCCGTGGGCAAGGACGGCAGGGTGATCGGCGTGGACATGACGCCCGAGATGCTCGCTAGGGCGCGCGCCAATGCCTTGAAGGGCGATTATCCGAACGTGGAATTCCGCCTCGGCGAAATCGAGCACCTGCCCGTGGCCGACGCCAGTGTGGACGTGATCATCTCCAACTGCGTCATCAATCTTTCGCCCGACAAGGCACAGGTGTTCCGGGAAGCGTTCCGCGTACTCAAGCATGGCGGCCGCCTGGCCATCAGCGACGTGGTGGCGAGCGCCAAACTCCCCGCAGAAGTGCGCAACGACCTTGCGCTTCATTCAGCTTGTGTGGCGGGGGCTTCGGTGATCGATGAACTGATCGCCGCGTTGCACGGTGCCGGTTTCAAGGATGTGCGCATCGCGCCAAAGGATGAAAGCCGCGAGTTCATTCGAGAGTGGGCGCCGGGTCGCGGGGTGGAGGATTATGTGGTTTCCGCCACCATAGAGGCGGTCAAACCCTGACCCGAAGGCGTTTCGGAGTAACGCCGCATTCTTTCCGAGAATGGGCGGACTCATCCACGGAGGTTGCACTCCCTAAAAAATGCGCGGCGGTTTGGCCACCGGGCAAACCAGGCAGGATGCTACAGAGGAGAAATCAAAAACTTACCGGACCAGCGTTCACGCGGCCTGGTGTATCAGCGTGAAGCTGAACGAATTGAAGGCGGGGAAGGAATTAGACGAAGGCAGGCCGCTTTGCCGCTTTGGCATGCGCCGTTGGCTGCAATTGCCCCCGCAGAGATGCATGTCTCCCTCTCTGCGTGCTTCGGCTGGAAGCGCAAATATCTGCGCTGCCGGCGTGAGTGAATAGCACACTTGCGGGTCAATGGCACAGGAAACAAAAAAGCCGGTTATGCTCATCGCGTAACCGGCTTTTTTGCTTACTGATATGGCGCGCCCGGAGAGATTCGAACTCCCGACCACCTAGTTCGTAGCCAGGTACTCTATCCAACTGAGCTACGGGCGCTGTGAGGGTGCGAATTATACGGAACACCCAATCTTTGTCAACACTTCGACTATGGCGGAGAGAGAGGGATTCGAACCCTCGATGGAGCTTTTGACCCCATACTCCCTTAGCAGGGGAGCGCCTTCGACCGACTCGGCCATCTCTCCAAAACAACGGTGCGAAGAATACCTTCGCGGACGCTCAACGTAAAGCTCGGATGCTACGAAGAGGGCGTCTGATCCTGCTTCTCGCGCTGAATGCGCTCGTAGATCTCCTCGCGGTGCACGGAAACGTCCTTCGGAGCGTTCACGCCGATGCGCACCTGGTTGCCTTTGATGCCGAGGACCGTCACGGTAACCTCGTCGCCGATCACGAGCGTCTCTCCCACTCGTCGAGTCAGAATCAGCATTTAGTTTCTCTCCTCGTAAACTGCGCAAGTCCGTTGTCGTTCATGGAAAGCAAAGACCACTTCGCGACGCGACACAAAGCGCTCACACATAGACATCACGCCGGCAGGGAAATTCGCCGGCGCCACTGGACTTTAGGCCCGCTGCGGCTCCTGCTCCAGCTTGAACGCTGAATGCAGGGTACGCACGGCCAGCTCAAGGTACTTCTCGTCGACCACCACCGAAGTCTTGATCTCCGAGGTGGAGATCATGCGGATGTTGATGCGCTCGTCGGCGAGCGCCTTGAACATGGTGGCGGCAATGCCCGCGTGCGAGCGCATGCCGACGCCGACGATGGAGATCTTCGCGATCTTGGCATCGCCATTGACGTCACGGGCGCCGAGTTCCTTGGCAGTCCGCTCCAGGATCTTCATCGCCTTCTCGTAGTCGCCGCGATTCACGGTGAAGGTGAAGTCGGTGGTGCCGTCGGCGCCCACGTTCTGCACGATCATGTCGACTTCGATATTGGCCTCGCCGATGGGCCCGAGGATGCGGTACGCCACGCCGGGCTCGTCGGGCACCCCCAGGATGGTCAGCTTGGCTTCATCACGCTGGAAGGCAATGCCTGAAATCAGCGGTTCTTCCATTCCGTCTTCCTCGTAAGTGATCAGCGTACCTTCGCCTTCCGCAAAGGACGACAGGACGCGCAAGGGTACATTGTACTTGCCCGCGAACTCCACGGAGCGAATTTGCAGCACCTTGGAGCCGAGGCTCGCCATTTCGAGCATTTCCTCGAAGGTGATGCGGGAAAGCCGGCGCGCCTCGGGAACCACGCGCGGGTCGGTCGTGTAAACGCCATCCACGTCGGTGTAGATCTGGCACTCGTCGGCCTTGAGGGCCGCCGCCAGCGCCACGCCCGTGGTGTCGGAGCCGCCGCGGCCCAGGGTGGTGATGTTGCCGTCGGCGTCCACGCCCTGGAACCCTGCCACCACGACCACGCGGCCGCTCTTCAGATCCTTGCGGATGCGCTCCTCGTCGATGGACAGGATGCGCGCCTTGTTGAAGGCGCTGTCCGTGAGGATGTGGACCTGGTGCCCGGTGTAGGAACGGGCATCCACCCCGAGGCTCTTGAGCGCCATGGAGAGCAGCGCGATGGTCTGCTGCTCGCCCGTCGCCAGCAGCACGTCGAGTTCACGCGCGTCGGGCGGATTCTGGATTTCCTTGGCCAGGCCGATGAGGCGGTTGGTCTCGCCGGACATGGCGGAAACGACCACCACCAGGTCATCACCCCGCTCACGGAAGGACTTCACCTTCCGCGCGACGTTCGTGATGCGTTCGACCGAAGCGACCGAGGTACCGCCGTATTTTTGAACGATCAGGGCCATAGCAGGCTGTCATTAGGAGGCGCCAAAGGGCGCTGATTAAACACCAAACACGGTACAAAAAAAAGTGTGAGCGGGCCCTATCTCACCCAAGGCGGGCGCGTACCCAGTCCGGCACCTTGGCCTGGGCCTCGGGCAGGGCCTCGGGCTGGGTGCCGCCGGCCTGGGCCATATCCGGACGCCCACCGCCCTTGCCGCCGACCTGCTGGGCGACCATGTTGACCAGGTCACCGGCCTTGATGCGATCCACGGCGTCCTTGGTGACGCCCGCCACCAGGCTGACCTTGCCGTCCTGGACCGTCCCCAACACTACCGCGGCCGTGCCCAGCTTGTTCTTGAGCTGGTCCACGGTATCGCGCAGGGTCTTGGCATCGGCGCCCTCCAGGCGCGCAGCCAGCACGCGGATGCCGGCCACATCCACGGCCTGGGATTCCAGATCGGAGCCCTGGCTGGCTGCCAGCTTGGCCTTGAGCCGGGCCAGTTCCTTCTCCAGGGAACGCACGTTCTCCTGCACCTGGACGATCTTCCCCGGGAGTTCCTGGGCCGAGGTCTTGAGGGCGCCGGCCGCTTCCTGGAGCAGCTTCTGCTGTTCCTGCACGTAGGCCAGGGCGGCGTCGCCGGTGATGGCCTCGATTCGACGCACGCCCGCGGCCACGCCGCCTTCCATCACGATCTTGAACAGGCCGATGTCGCCGGTGCGCGCCACGTGGGTGCCGCCGCACAGCTCGCGCGAACTGCCGATGTCGAGCACGCGCACCTCGTCACCGTACTTCTCACCGAACAGCATCATGGCGCCGAGGGTGCGCGCTTCGTCGATGCCGACCACGCGCGCCTGGGTGGCCACGTTGGCGAGGATCTCGGCGTTGACCTTCTCCTCCACGCGCCGGATCTGCTCGGCGGTGAGCGGGGCGTTGTGGGCGAAGTCGAAGCGGGTCTTGTCGGGGTCGACCAGCGAACCCTTCTGCTGTACGTGTTCACCGAGCACTTCGCGCAAGGCCTTGTGCATAAGGTGCGTGACCGAGTGGTTGCGCTGGGTACGGGCACGGCGCACGCCGTCCACGCGCGCGGTGACGGTGTCGCCCACCTTGAGCGTGCCGCTCGCAAGCTCGCCGTGATGGCCGAACACGTCGGCCTGGATCTTTTGTGTGTCGGCCACGACGAAGCGCACGCCGTCGGCCTGCAATTCGCCGCTGTCGCCCACCTGGCCGCCGGACTCGGCGTAGAACGGGGTGTTGTCGAGCACGACCACGCCCTGCTCGCCCGCCTTCATGGCCTGCACCGGCGTGCCGTCCACGTACAGGGCGGTCACCTTCGCCCCGGTCACTTCCAGTTTTTCGTAGCCGTGGAATACGGTGCGCGCACCGCTGTATTCCAGCGCCGCGGACATGCGGAACTTGCCGGCGGCGCGGGACTGTTCCTGCTGGCGCGCCATGGCGGCGTCGAAGCCCGGCACGTCCACGGTGACGCCGTGCTCGCGGCACATGTCCGCCGTGAGGTCCAGGGGGAAGCCGTAGGTATCGTGCAGCTTGAAGGCGGTCTCGCCGTCGAACACCTTGCCGCCGCTCGCGCGCAGGCGCGCCAGCTCGGATTCGAGAATGCCCATGCCGTGCTCGATGGTCTCGAAGAAGCGGTTCTCCTCCTGGCGCAGCACCTCGGTGATGCGCGTCTGGTTCTGGACCAGTTCGGGATAGGCCTCGCCCATCTCCTTGGCCAGATCGGGCACCAGCTTGTGGAAGAAGGCGGAACGCGCGCTCAGCTTGTAGCCGTGGCGGATGGCGCGGCGGATGATGCGCCGCAGCACGTAGCCGCGGCCTTCATTGCCCGGGATCACGCCGTCGGCGATGAGGAAGGCGCAGGCGCGGATGTGATCGGCCAGCACCTTCAGGGACGGGTTGTCCAGATCGGTGCAGCCGGTCTCGCGCGCGGCGGCCTTGATGAGGTTTTGGAACAGATCGATTTCGTAGTTGGAATGCACGCCCTGCAACACGGCGGCGATGCGTTCCAGGCCCATGCCCGTGTCCACGCTCGGCTTGGGCAGGGGGTGCATGTTCCCCTGCTCGTCGCGGTTGAACTGCATGAACACGTTGTTCCAGATCTCGATGTAGCGGTCGCCGTCCTCGTCGGGAGAACCCGGCGGGCCGCCGGCGATCTCCGGGCCGTGGTCGTAGAAGATCTCGGTGCACGGGCCGCAGGGGCCGGTGTCGCCCATCATCCAGAAGTTGTCGGAGGCATAGCGCGCGCCCTTGTTGTCACCGATGCGGATGCAACGCTCGGCAGGCACGCCGATCTGTTTGGTCCAGATGTCGTAGGCCTCGTCGTCCTCGGCGTACACCGTCACCCAGAGGCGATCCACCGGAAGCTTGAACACCTCCGTGAGCAGTTCCCAGGCATAGCGGATGGCGTCCGGTTTGAAGTAGTCGCCGAAGCTGAAGTTG
>JBFXES010000020.1:0-27354 GCA_050179875.1 Thiohalomonadaceae bacterium | reverse complement strand
GGCCATGATATCTCGCAAGTTTCCGGTTACAGTGGAACGGGCATCTGGTCCCAGGTACGGCCAGCGAAAATACGCCCGTTTTTCTTTTTCGGTCTTTTCTTCCCATCAGCACCCCAGCCGCCCCATTGCTTGAAGAAAAAGGCGACGCCAGCCTTTTCGCATTGCTCCTTGATCGGCTCTACCCACTCCGGCTTCATCGGTCGCGCCTTGGGGCCCGATTCACCGCCAACAATGACCCAGTGGATATTGTTGAGGTCTATCGCGCCAAGATCCTCGAGGAGTGGCTCAATGGACAAGAAGCGTACGCGTGCGCTCACCTGGCGCAGTTCGTCGATGCGTGGCAATCCGTGTTTTTTGTCTTCCACGGAAACGCCTAACCAGACATTCGTCGGCACAGTACGCCCTGCTGAGAAATACTTGCGCATCCGGGCCGCCCGCTTGGTGAGAATCTGATAGGTGTGCTGCGGTGTTTTCCGAACGATATCGAAAATCTGGTCAAGGTACGCGAATGGGATATCGTTGTGGAACAGATCGCTCATGGAGTTCACGAAATACGTGGTCGCCTTGCGCCGCCGGAGAGGCTCATCCAACCGTTCCGGCAGAATGCTCAGCTTGAAGCCGTTTTCGTATCCCTTCACCCCCATGGCCTGAAGCCGAATGGCCATCGCCTCGGCATAGCAGTGCTTGCAGGCGGGTGAAATCTTTGTGCAACCCGTGGTGGGGTTCCAGGTCTGCTCGGTCCACTCTATCCGGCTTGCGGTGGTCATGCACACCTCCTGAGCCTTTCACCTTTGTCAAAGTGAATGAAATGTTTCGTCCGACGGGGACTCCCGTCCAGATTTTCCACCTTGCCCTCGGCAGCGAGCTCTTTGAAGGCTTCCTGCAGATCGCCGGTCAGCCAGCCCGTTTGCTCCAACATCGCTGCAAGCTCAAGCTCGCCGAATCGCTTCGGTTCAGGTGTCAGGACCGAAAGCCAATAGGCTCTTACGTCTTCAAGGTTCGAGTTTCCCAACATGCCTTCATGGAGGACCTGCTCCTCCGCTGAGAAAAGGCTGAGATTGGGATCGTGATCTTGTTTCGTTTGGAGCCTTACCACTCGTTGCACCAGACTCACTCTCTCGGATGCTTCAGCGAATTTCACGATGCCCTTGTGATGGCGCGTCAGGTAGACTAAATGGTAAAGCACCCGCTCTCTTTCTTTGTGCAAGATCTCTGCGTGAAACGACCGGGCGGGATACGCCCCATCGGGCCCCATTTCTTGGGTTAGGGCGTCCCGGTAACGACGAACCACCCATTCGGCCCTCTCCGGACCCGTTAATGAGGACAGCGCGTTGCGGTCGTCGTCGCTCAGCATGCCCAACATCTGTGAGACCTGCGCCTGAAAATCTTTCATTCCTATGGCACGGTTCAGAAAGTCGTACATGAAATTGATCAGGAACTCGGTTCGCGGCCGACGTAAAAGGCGCTTCAGCTTAGGCACACTGACGTCAGTCCACCCAAGGGGATCGACAAAAAAGAAGGCAAAAGCCCGCTCGCCACAAAGCTGCAGGATCTCGTCCTGCAGCCGCCAATAGTCACCGTGGAGAGCATGACACTCGATTCCTGGCGGACAACTACCGTTCAGGTATTCCTGCAGCCGGGTAAATCGTCTCCGGTTCTCCTCGACGTAGACCGCCTTGAATCGCGAGTGACCTGGCTCGAAACGAGCATCGAGCAAGTCACGGATCTTCGCGAGTATCTCAAGCGAAATAGCTATGGATGTCCCCGTCAGCGCTTCCGACTCATCGCCCCAAGGACCGGCAAAGCAGTCGACGTAAACGAATTCACGCGTCGAATTCTCCCTTTGCGCCCCTGCTACCGCAACGATGCTGAACAATGCCTCCAGATAGCCCTTCAGCAGCTCATGCTTGATGTAAGAATGCTCTCGCCCTTTGTAGCTCTTGCTGATCTCCATAACATTCCCTTGCTCTACTAGGAAGTGTGGCTTTGGACTGCTCCTTACCGTGTCAAACGAGATCGGAACGCATTTTCTACTCTCGTGTGATTACGCTGGATCTGATCTTCAAGCACGGGATCGGCCCCGCAGTGGTCACAACGACAGCACTCCAGGTTATGCACATGAACGCTGAGCTCCTCACGCCTGAAATCCGCGGCGAACCGTGATTCGTGCAAGGTTCCCTTTTCACAGACAGGACAAAGGTGTTGTGGTTTTGTCACTTTTCAATCCAGCGGTATGACCTTCAGCGACTCGATGCCGCGGTCGTCCACGATCTTCACGGCAATCTTCCTGTTCTCGCCCGCCTCGAAGGGCAGGGAGACGGTGCCGTGGAACTGGGTCAGCAGCGCCTCGTTCAGTTCGGCGCGGATGTTTTTCTTGAGCTTCAGCCAGCCATCGCCCTTGCCCGCGAGCGGGAAAAACACCTGGCGGGGAAACAGGGAGCGTTCGTCGTAATCCGTGTCCAGGGACCACATGGCGATCTTGCCCTTGCCGCCGGAGACCAGTTCGCCCTTCGCGGTATCGAAGTAGTCGAAGCCGTGCACCTCCACCTGGTACTTGCCGTCCTTGCGCTTGCGCACCTCCACATCGGGCTGACCCATGAGCCAAAAGCTCTGGTTGCTGGCACGGCCCTTCTTCAGGTCTTCGGTGAGCAGGTCGGTGTTCATCTGCGCCTTGAGGGCGGTGATGCCCTTGAGGTTGTCGATGTCCTTGGCCGCTTCCGGGTCGAAGGCGAAGGCGCAGAAGACGATCATCCTGGGCAGGGGGAACAGCTCGCCGGCCTCGGCGAGGGCGTTGGCCACTTGGCGCTGCTCCAGGGCGGCGTGCTCGGGGCCGAAGCTCACCACCACCCGCTCGCCGCTGTCCAGGTGACCGCTGGCGTGCAGGTGGCGGGTGCCGGGCAGGGTCTCCAGGTCGGCGAATTTGAGGATCTGCCCGCCCTTGCCACGGATGCCGGTCTTGAGCAGTTCGTCGCGCCAGGCGTGCTGGCGCGACGACTCGCCCGAACGGGCAATGGTCACGTCCGCATCCTTGGGCTGTTCCGCTTCGTCCAGGGCGAGCACCGTTGGGAAGGGCACCGCCTCCACCGAGAAGGGTCCGGTGATGCGCAGCTTGTTCCTGTCCACCTGCGGCTGGTCGTAGAGGGTCTCCTGATCCGCATGGTTGGCGATGGATTCGTCCATTTTCTTCTGCATCGCCTGACGCGCGGCGTGGAAGGCGTCGAAGGGGATGCGGGCGTTCGCCGGCCACGCCTCGGGAAAGTCGAAGGGGACCTCCCACTCGCGCAGCGGCTGCCAGTGGCCGTCGGTCTCCTCGAAGTGGGGCGCAATGACCACATTGAGCTTGCCGAGCGCCTCCTCGATGGCCGGATGCATGCGCGCGTAGATCTCGTCAATCTCCGGGTTGTTGGCGATGGACTTGAGGGTGACGTGCGGCACCGTCTTGTAGATGAAGCCACCCTTCAGGCCTTCGTGGGGATAGCGCAGGGCGTAGTAGTCGTAGCTGGCGGTCATCAGCCGCTGCTTGGCCAGGGTCACCGCCACGCGGGAGGTGTCGCAGGTGATCCAGCGGCGACCCCATTTTTCGGCGACGAAGGCAGTGGTGCCGGAGCCGCAGGTAGGGTCCAACACGAGATCACCGGGTTCCGACGTCATTAGGAGACAACGCTCGGCCGCGGAAGGATTGGTTTGTACTACGTAGACCTTCTTGTCGGAAAAACCCGAAGTAACGGTGTCATCCCAGAGGTTGGTAATCGGGAAAACGGGAAAGTCGTCGAGAAAACGGACGTAGCTCAAGGTGCTCCCGAGAGAAATCAATCGCCGCGCTCGACCCAAACGCGTTAGCCCCTGTGCATCCGTCTTAAACGTCCCTTTTCCTGGCGAGAAGTAAGCTCCTTGAAAACTGAAATCTGTTACATCATCGCCTTGTGCTGGGCGCTGACTCGTAAGGTTGTCCTGACGAAATATTCGCGCTTCAGGCCCCAGTGTCCCGATTGCTCTGAGACCGTAATTTCTCCTAAAGCCATCAGGAAGTTCTGCCCACGTGTACTGCGTTCCGCCCTCTTCGCCGACCACCTTTTCGAGATACAGCTGATTGTATTTGATTTTTTCCCGGTTCTTGCAAGACCAAAGTATATAATCACAAACACTCGCTAGGCCACTTCCGGATGCGCTGGTTGTTTTTTTATAGTTGATTACACTAACGAAGTTATCCGCGCCAAATACTTCATCCATGATCTCACGCACGTGGTGCAAATTTTCATCCGAAATCTGCACAAACACGCTCCCCGACTCGTGCAGCAACTCCTTCGCCAGCAGCAGCCGATCCCGCAGATAGGTGAGATAGGAGTGAATCCCCAACTCCCAGGTGTCGCGGAACGCCTTGATCATCTCCGGTTCCTGGGTGAGGTCTTCGTCCTTGCGGTCCTTCACGTCGCGCTTGTTGACGAAGGGCTGGAAGTTGGAGCCGTACTTGATGCCGTAGGGCGGGTCGATGTAGATCATCTGTACCTGCCCGGCCATGCCCTCCTTCTGGATAAGCGAGTTCATGACCAGCAGCGAGTCGCCGGCGATGAGGCGGTTGGACCAGCCCTTCTCGTGCTTGTAAAAGTCGATGGCGTCGCGCAGGGGCAGGTTTTCGAAAGCGGCGGCGAAGAGGTCGGGCTGCATGGCCTTTTCCGCGCCTTTGCTCTTGCCCTCTTTCATCTGCTTGCGCACCGCCGCAAGGATGCTCGCCGGGTCGATGCGCTCGTGCACGTGCAGCGAAACCGTGTCCACCTCGAAGGTGGTGCGCTCGGCCTTGCCGGTCCAGTTGAGGTAAGGGGCCGAGTAGCGCTTCAGATCTTCCAGCGCGGCGCGCATGGTCTCCTGGTCGCCGGAGGCCAGGGCATCGTCGATGAGCTTCTCCACCTGGGCGCGGCCGAAGTCGAACTGCAGGGCCGGGTCGATGTGCGGGTCGTAGCACCAGCGGGTCTTGCCCGCCTCCGGGTCGGTGGCCGGCGTGACCATGCCCACTTCCGGATTGTTGCGGCGCCTGTCCGTGTGGCGATAGGAGATGATCTCTGCGGTGCCGTTTGGATTGGCGCGCACCGCCGCCGCTGCCGCTTTGGCCGTCCCCTTGTCGGGTTTCGACGCCCCGGCCGCGGGCGGAACCACCGGCTGGGCCAGGGCGAAATCGTTGACTTCCGCGGGGGCCTTGGCCAGGAACACAGAACCGCCCCGTCCCCTGCCCCGCCCGAGAATGCCCTCCTCGATAAGCCCCTCACGCACCGCATTCACCGCCGATTCCGTGAGCTTGTGCCCCGCGGCACTGGCCTGGGCGAGCACGGTTTCGATTAGCCGCATGTTCCCGATGCTGGAACCATCGGCAGGAAGGTTGGCGAGGATGAGTTGCTTGATCAGCGGGTCCATTCCCGGGCTCCGGCAGTACGTCAGATAGCGAGGGCGACAAATATACCCCGCCGGGGGCCTGACGAGGAGGCAATGGGTGCCTGGTAAGTGAGATCACTCCCGGATTCCGCTGCGCTCCAGCCCGCTACGAAAGTGGGTGTAGCAGCCTGTCACATTGCTGCTAAGTGCCAAGGTGACCTTAGGGTTCTTCCCCTGTGTCCCCAGTGGTTAAAGCGTTTCCTTCTTCACCCGCGCGTGCGGCTGATGCGCAGGACGTCTTCGAGGGCGCGCACGTGGCGCATGATGCGGGCGAGGTGTTGGCGGTTACGGACGGCGATGGTGAGGTTGATGGCGGTGTGCAGGCCGTCGCGTTCTTCGAGGGAGACGTTGTCGATGTTGGCGCCGGCGTCGGCCACCACCGCGGCCACCTCGGCGAGCACGCCGCGCTTGTTGTTCACTTCCACGCGGATGTCCACGGGGAATTCGCCCTGGACGTCCTGCTCCCACTGCACGTCGATCCATTTCTCCGGGAACTTGCGGAATTCGGAGACGTTGCGACAGGACTGGGTGTGGACCACGATGCCGCGGCCCGCGGACAGGAAGCCACGGATGCCGTCGCCGGGAATGGGGCGGCAGCACTTGGCGAAGTTGACCACCGAACCTTCGGTGCCCTTGATGTACAGCGGCTCGGCGGAGGCGGTCGCGGTGGGTGCGGAATCGCGCTGCAACGCGCTCGCCACCAGGCTGGCCATGCGGTTGCCGAAACCGATGTCTTCGAGCAGGTCGTCCAGGCTGGTGCGCTTGTACTCGGCGATAAGCGCGTCGATGCGCTCCTGCGGCACCTTGTCGAGGGAGAGCCCGTAATTGGCGAGGGCCTTGTTGAGCATGCGCCGGCCCAGGGCCACGGATTCGTCGCGGCGCAGGTTCTTGAGGTGGGCGCGGATGTTGGCGCGCGCCTTTCCCGTCACCACGAAGTTCAGCCAGGCGGGGTTGGGCCGGGCGCCCGGCGCGGTGATGATCTCCACCTTCTGGCCGTTCTCGATGCGGGTGTTGAGCGGCACCAGGCGCTGGTCCACCTTGCCGGCCACGCAGGCGTTGCCAAGGTCCGAGTGCACCGCGTAGGCGTAGTCCACCACGGTGGCGCCGCGCGGCAGTTCCATGATCTCGCCCTTGGGGGTGAACACGTAGACCTCGTCGGGAAACAGGTCCACCTTGACGTTTTCAAGGAACTCCAGGGAATCGCCGGCGCTCTTCTGCATCTCCAGCAGGTCGCGCAGCCATTCGCGGGCACGCGCCTGGGCGATGCTGGCGCCGCCCGCATCGCCGTTCTTGTAGAGCCAGTGCGCGGCGATGCCCGCCTCGGCCACCTTGTCCATGTCCTCGCTGCGGATCTGCACCTCGATGGGGAAGCCGTAGGGACTGACCAGGGCGCTGTGCAGCGACTGGTAGCCGTTGGCCTTGGGGATGGCGATGTAGTCCTTGAAGCGGCCGGGCACGGGTTTGTAGAGATTGTGCATGACGCCCAGCACGCGGTAGCAGGTATCCACCTTGTCCACCATGATGCGGAAGGCGAACACGTCCATGACCTCGGAGAACGACAGCCCCTTGGTCTTCATCTTCTTGTAGATGCTGTAGAGATGCTTCTCGCGGCCGATGACGCGGCCCTCGATACCTTCCTGCTGCAGGCGCGCCTGGATGGCGGCCTGGAGCTTTTCCACCAGTTCCTTGCGATTGCCGCGCGACTTGCGCACGGCATCGGCCACCACGCGATAACGCATGGGGTGGTAGGCGGCGAAGCCCAGGTCTTCCAGTTCGATACGCAGCCGGTTCATGCCCAGGCGGTTGGCGATGGGCGCGTAGATCTCCAGGGTCTCGCGGGCGATGCGCCGTTTCTTGTCGTGGCGCATCACGCCCAGGGTGCGCATGTTGTGCAAGCGGTCGGCCAGCTTGATGAGGATGATGCGGATGTCCTGCACCATGGCCAGCATCATCTTGCGGAAGTTCTCCGCATGGGCCTCGGCCTTGGATTCGAACTCGATGTGGGTGAGCTTGCTGACCCCGTCCACCAGGTCGGCCACCTCCTGGCCGAACTCGGCGCTGAGCTGTTCCTTGGTGATGGGCGTGTCTTCGATGACGTCGTGGAGGATGGCCGCGATGAGGCTGCGGTAATCCACCCGCATCTCGGCCAGGATCCTGGCGACGGCCAGAGGATGGTAAATGTAGGGCTCGCCGCTCAGGCGATGCTGGCCGTCGTGGGCCTCGGCGCCGAAAAGATAGGCCCGGTAGACCTCGGCGACCTGCCCGGGCTCCAGGTAGGTTTCGAGCAGGGCGCAGAGGTCACTGATGTAGACGCCCCTCGCCGGCGAGGGAGAAGGGCTCGATGTCTGGGGGAGACTGCTCAGAGTTCGTCCTGCGGCAGCTGGGCCGGCGTCTCGATGACCTCTTCCTCCTGCACTTCCTCGACGGGGGTGACGGGTTCGAGCAGGATGTCGCGGGTCACCAGCCCCTGGGCCACTTCACGCAGCGCCACCACGGTGGGCTTGTCGTTCTCCCAGGGTACCATCGGGTCACGGCCGCCCTCGATCTGACGGGCGCGCTTGGTGGCGACCAGCACCAGCTGGAAGCGGTTGTCCACGTTCTTCAGGCAATCTTCGACGGTGATGCGAGCCATGGGCGTTCCGGTGTTTCTCTCAAGACAATGGCGAATTGTAATTCATGCACTGCCGATCAGGCCAGCAGCGCACCCAGCAGGGCGCCGTGGCGGACGGCCTGCGCCTCGCGCCGCAGGCGGTGCGCGATGAACACGGCCCGCAACTGTGCGAGGGCCTCGTCGAAGACGTCATTCACGACCAGATAGTCATATTCCGACCAGTGCTGCATCTCGCTGACCGCGTCGCGCATGCGCCGGGCGATGACCTCGTCGCTGTCCTGACCGCGGCCGCGCAGCCTCTCCTCCAGGGCGGGACGGCTGGGCGGCAGGATGAAGATGCTGCGGCAGTCGGGCATGGCCGCGCGCACCTGGCGGGCGCCCTGCCAGTCGATTTCCAGGATCACGTCCAGGCCGGCGGCGAGCTGATCCTGGATGGCGGCGCGCGAGGTGCCATAAAAGTTGTCGAACACCTGCGCGTACTCCAGGAAGGCGCCCTCGGCGACCATGGCCTTGAAGCGCGCCACGTCCACGAAGTGGTATTCGCGGCCGTCCTGTTCGCCCGGGCGCGGGGCGCGGGTGGTGTGGGACACGGACACCGCCACCCCGTCCAGCGCCCCGAGCAGCGCCTTCACCAGACTGGTCTTGCCGGCGCCCGAGGGGGCCGAAATCACATAGAGGGTGCCGCGCGCGGCGGCCGGGGCGGTATTTGCACTCATTCGATGTTCTGCACCTGTTCGCGCATCTGTTCGATCAGCACCTTCAAGTCCACGGCGGCGCGCGTGGTCTCCGCATCGGCCGACTTGGACCCCAGGGTGTTGGCTTCGCGGTTGAGCTCCTGCATGAGGAAGTCCAGGCGGCGCCCCACGGGCTGGTCCTGGCGCAGCACCCGGCGCACCTCCGCCACGTGGGTCTCCAGGCGGTCCAGCTCCTCGGCCACGTCGATGCGCTGAGCGAACAGCACGATCTCCTGCTCCAGGCGCTGCGGATCCAGCTCGGCCTTCACCTCGGCCACGCGCTCCTTGAGGCGCTCGCGGAAGCGGGCCTGCACCTCGGGCAGGCGCGCGCGCACCTGCGGCACGAGTGCGGCGATGGCGTCGCAGCGTTGGCCGATGAGTTCGGCCAGCTTGGCGCCCTCGCGGGCGCGGGTCTCGTTGAGTTCGCCCAGGGCGCGATCCAGCAGCGCCAGGGCGTCGGCATGCAGCCGTTCCAGATCGGGCGCGGGGGCCTGCAGCACACCGGGCCAGCGCAGGATGTCCAGGGAGTGCACGGGCGCGGCGTCGTAGACCAGGCCGTCCACCTCGCGGCTCAGCTGGGCCAGGGTGGATGCGAGGGCGTGATTGAGGGTGAGCTGGCCCGCAAGCGCGGGCGCCGGCGAGAAGCGGATGCTGCAATCCACCTTGCCGCGCGCCAGGGCCGCGGCGATGCGCTCGCGCACCGCGCCCTCGAGCGCGCGCAGTTCCTCCGGAAGCCGCACCGAGACCTCCAGGTAGCGGTGGTTCACGGAACGAAGCTCCACGGCGACGGTGCCGTAATCCCCGGCGGACTCCTGCCGTGCGAAGGCGGTCATGCTTCTCAAATCGGGGCCCTCCTGCGCGAAAAAGGCGGTCATGTTAACCGAATTCGGGCATGGCGGGAGAAGCGTCGCGGCCCCTGTGGTAGGCTAGAACCAGTTTCACTCGCGGACGGCTGCCCGCAGGACCGCCGCGTGAAACGTGACGCTTGCACGGCCAGCGGTCAATGGCACCGACGACAGGATGACTCAAGAAACCAAGGCGCGTGCGCTGGGCACCGGCGCGCGAGTGGACCGATACACCATCGAACGCCAGATCGGCGGCGGTGGCTTCAGCCTCGTGTATCTGGCCTCCGACCCCGAGACCCGCACCCAGGTCATCATCAAGGAATACATGCCCCGCAAGCTCGCCGCCCGCGGCGAGGACGGGCGCACGGTGATCGCCGTGGGCCAGGACGAAAAGTCCGTGGAGCGCTTCGCCCAGGGCAAGCGGATGTTCTTCCAGGAAGCCGCGACCCTGGCCACGCTCAAGCACCCCAACATCGTCAACGTGACCAACTTCTTCCGCGCCAACGGCACGGTTTACATGGTCTCGGAGTACGAGCAGGGCATCAACCTGCAGGAATACATCCGCCGCCACAACGGCAGCCTGAGCGAAAAGCTCATCCGCATCGTGTTCACGGCCCTGCTGGACGGCCTCAGATACATCCACTCGCGCGGCCTGCTGCATCTGGACATCAAGCCCGGCAACATCTACCTGCGCAATGGCGGCAAGCCCCTGCTGCTCGATTTCGGCGCGGTGCACGAAATGATGCAGAGCCGTCAGGACCAGGCCTCCCAGGTGATCACCCCCGGTTTCTCGCCCATCGAACAGCTCACCCCGGGCGGTTACGTGGGACCGTGGTCCGACATCTACGCCGTGGGCGCCACCATGCGCGCCTGCATCGAGGGCGTCGCCCCGCCGCCCTCGCCGGAGCGCACCCCCGAGGACACCATGAAGCCTGCCGTGGTGGCGTTCCGCAAGCGCTATTCCGCGGGCCTGCTCAAGGCCATCGACTGGGCCATGGAAGTGGACCCGCTGGCGCGCCCGCAGAACGTGGACCAGCTCCTCGCCGCCCTGGAAAACAAGGACCCGGAGGACCCGCCCGCACAGGAATCCATGCTCGAACGCATCGCCAACACCCTCTCCTGGGGGCGGAGCTAGGCATGCTCTACGAAATCGGACAGGCCAACCGCCTCGGCACCCGCGCCTCCAACCAGGACCGCTTCGCGGCCGTGGAGACGGATGACGCCGTGCTGCTGGTGCTCGCCGACGGCATGGGCGGCCATCGCGGGGGCGAGATGGCAGCGCAGATCCTGGTGGACGTGGCCAGCGATGCCCTGCTGAACGAACCGCTGCCGGTGCGCGACGTGGAACGCTTCCTCACCGGGATCATCACCCGCACCCATGGCGCCATCCATGACTACGCGCGCGAGAGCGGGCTGGATGCCCCCCCCGGCACCACCGGGGTGCTGTGCCTGGTGCAGGACGGCGTGGCGCAATGGGCCCACGTGGGTGACAGCCGGCTGTACCTGTTCCGCGACCAGTTGCCGCTGTACCGCACCCGCGATCATTCCTATGTGGAGCGG
The DNA here is from genome assembly GCA_050179875.1 of Thiohalomonadaceae bacterium. Classification (GTDB taxonomy): domain Bacteria; phylum Pseudomonadota; class Gammaproteobacteria; order Thiohalomonadales; family Thiohalomonadaceae; genus JALOAT01. The sequence goes on along the minus strand of JBFXES010000020.1, from coordinate 16,180 downwards.
CTCTACCGCCGGGGCGAGATCCGCCGCAGCGACACCTCGTTCCACCCCATGCGCAACCAGATCACCCAGTGCATCGGCCGCCTGCCCGAACTGCCCGACGTGGAAGTGGGCCGCCCCACGCCGCTCTCCCCGGGCGACGTGCTGCTGCTGTGCTCGGACGGCCTCTGGGGCGCGCTGGAGGACATGCAGATCGGCGCGCTCATGAATGCGCCGGACATCGACGCGGCCGTGAACCAGCTGGCGGAGCAGGCGGAGACCAACAGCTATCCCCACAGCGACAACATCAGCGTGCTCGCCCTGCGCTTCGTCTCGCGCAACCACGGCAACGCGGCCCTGTCGCGCCCTGCGGATACCCGCAAGTCCGTCGCCACGCGCCGGCCGCGCCAGGAGCGCCTCGAGGATGCCATCGAGCAGATCGAGGAAGTGCTCAGGAAGTACGAGAACGAGATGAACCGCTGAGCGGTTCGTGCCCCCCGCCGCGAGCGGCTACAATAGCCCGCCCGTAAATGTCCCAGAAGGAACAGCCCATGCGCCCCAGTGGCCGCGCGCCCGATCAGCTGCGCCCGATCCGCATCACCCGCAAGTACACCAAGCACGCCGAAGGCTCGGTACTGGTGGAATTCGGCGACACCAAAGTCATTTGCACCGCCAGCGTGGACGAACGCGTGCCGGGCTTCCTCAAGGGCAAGGGCCAGGGCTGGGTCACCGCCGAATACGGCATGCTGCCCCGCGCCACCGGCTCGCGCACGGCACGTGAGGCGGCCCAGGGCAAGCAGGGCGGCCGCACCCAGGAGATCCAGCGCCTCATCGGCCGCTCGCTGCGTGCCGTGGTGGACATGCAGGCCCTGGGCGAGCGCACCATCACCGTGGACTGCGACGTCATCCAGGCCGACGGCGGCACCCGCACCGCTTCCATCACCGGGGGCTACGTGGCGTTGGCCGATGCGGTCCAGTACCTGCTCGATCGCAAGCTCATCAAGAACCACCCGCTGCACGGCCAGGTGGCCTCCGTATCCGTGGGCATCTACAAGGGCGTACCCGTGCTCGACCTAGACTATCCCGAGGATTGCAACGCCGAGACCGACATGAACGTCGTCATGAACGACGCCGGCGCCTTCGTGGAAGTCCAGGGCACCGCCGAAGGCCACGCCTTCCGCCGCGACGAACTGGACGCCATGCTCGCCCTCGCCGAGAAAGGCATCGCCGAACTCATCGCCCACCAGCGCGAAGCGCTGGAAAAAGCCTGAACACGGGGGACACGGGGAACACGGGGGAACCCCTTCAATGTTTATCCCAATCGTAGGAGCGGCCTCAGGCCGCGATGGCGCGACATGACAAAACAGTCGCGGCCTGAGGCCGCTCCTACAGACATCGATACGTCCCCGTGTCCCCCGTGTTAACTCTTGGATCCTTCAAAATGAAAAAATTCGTACTGGCGAGCGGTAACAAGGGCAAGGTGCGGGAGTTCAACGAGATCCTCGCGGACCTGGACATCGAGGTGGTGCCGCAGAGCGAGTTCGGCGTGCCCGAGGCGGAGGAGACGGGCCTTTCCTTCGTGGAGAACGCCATCCTCAAGGCGCGCAATGCCGCGCAGCATACGGGCCTGCCCGCCATTGCCGACGACTCCGGCATCGAAGTGGATTTCCTCAAGGGCGCGCCCGGCATCTACTCGGCGCGCTACGCGGGCGTGGGCGCCGGCGACGAGGCCAACCTGCAGAAGCTGCTGCGCGACATGGAAGGCGTGCCCGAGGCCGAACGCACTGCCCGTTTCCAGTGTCTCATCGTGTGCATGCGCCACGCCCTCGACCCGGTACCGCTCATCTGCCAGGGCACCTGGGAAGGCCGCCTGGCCACCGCGCCCAAGGGCGAGAACGGCTTCGGCTACGACCCCATCTTCTACGTGCCCGAATACGACTGCATGTCCGCCGAACTGCCGCGCGAAGTGAAGAACCGCCTCTCCCACCGCGGCCAGGCCCTGCGGCAGTTGGTCGCGGCGCTAAAGGCAGCAAAGGCAAAAGCCTGAACCACGGGGGACACGGGGAAGAAGATTTCTTGCGCTTGGAAAAACTTCATCGAACCGTCAACACCGCGATGCTCCCACCCATTCATAGAAGTCTTTTTCCCCGTGTTCCCCGTGTCCCCCGTGGTTAATGGCTTTTCTTCCCAAACCCTCCCGCCGCTGAGCTTGTACGTGCACGTGTCCTGGTGCGTGCGCAAGTGCCGGTATTGCGACTTCAACTCCCATGAGGCTGGTGACGGCATTCCCGAGGCCGCGCACGCCGCCGGCCTCGATGATTTCAATCTGCCGGTGATCCGGGACTGACGCGCAACGCGGTGTCGTCAGCAGGCGACAGGGGTTTATCCGACTTTTTCAACGAGTTGAGTCCATCGTCTCGAAAAGGCGTCGCCAGCAGGCGACAACGCGGGTGAGCTCAATACTCGGAAATGCTCACCAACTCTTTGAAGTAACAACCAAAAAGCCACATGGCACATGGCTTGCTCACCCCACGTCCATGTCCAGGCAACTCGCCCGGGCAGGCATCGACTACAAACAACGGGAGCAAACCATGAGCAAGCTGACCTCCATCAAGCCCTTCGCCTTCGCCCTGTGTTTCGCCAGCGCCCTGGCATGCGGCCAGGTCATGGCCGACGAGACGACTGACGAAGGCAAAAAGCCTGAGCAGGAACAGGAAAAGAACGATGTGCAGAAGCGCACGATTCGTTCCGACGTGCTGCTCCTGAGCGAAGCCGACACTCAGCAGGGCGATCAGTCCGGCACCGAAGGCCAGGACAAGGACAAGAACGAAAACGCCTCCTGAGGCCGCTTCCGGCAATATCCGGGAAGTCCTGTCGATCGTTGTCCGGGCCATGCCCGGACAACGGTTCTTTAGGTGCGGTGTGCGACGCACGACGTTTACCAACCTGAATGCTCCCGGTAAGGTAACGGGATCGTGAGATTCGCCGCTGCCTTTTACCGCTCCTTTTCCATTCTGCAGCTCGTACTGCTGGGATTCGTGGTCGTAACGTTGCCCTTGCTGGCGGCCCTTGCTACGGCCCTCGCTTCCTTCGACCAGCTCACTCGCCAAGGGCGCCAGACGGTGCTCGAAACCGTTCAAGCGATCCAGGCGAGCCGGACCCTCGTGGAAGAGACGTTGGCGATGGAACGCCATGTACGGCAATACCAAGTATTGAAAGATCGCGCGCTGTTCACCGTGTATGAAGGGCGGCGACAGCAATTCCTCACGGCATTGCAGGAAGCGCGTGCGGCACGCACCACGGAAGCGCTCACCCAGGCGCTGTCCGAAATGGAAGCCCTCGATCAAGGCATCTATGCCGTCTTGCGCACCGGCGATCCCGGCGGTGCCGAGGTGCAGGAGAGTCTGCGGGACTTCACCACCCTTGAGAGCCTGGCACGGATGGTATTCCTGAACAGCATGCGCATGGTGGACAGCGAGATTCAGGCCATTCAGGCGCAGTCCGACGCTGCGCGCGAACAACTGCTATGGCAGGCTTCCGCCCTGATTCCGCTGGCCCTCGTACTGGCGGTAATCAGCATCGTGCTCATCACACGCCCCGTGCGCCAACTGGGCCAGGCGGTGCGACGCCTGGGCAACGGCGACTTTGGACATGACATCCGGATCACCGGCCCTCACGACCTCGCCTATCTGGGTGCCTGCCTCGAGTGGCTGCGTCGTCGCCTGCTGGAGCTGGAACAACGCCGGACCACCTTCCTGCGCCACATCTCCCACGAACTGAAGACGCCGCTCGCCAATATCCGAGAGGGTACTGAGCTGCTGTCCGAGCAGGTCATGGGCGAACTCAATGCGCCGCAGCAAGAGATCGTCGGTATCGTGCGCAGCAACAGTCTGCAGCTCCAGCGGCGCATCGAGGACCTGCTGAACTTCAGCGTTTCGCAATCCGCCGTGCCGGCGCTCCAGTCCACGTTGGTATCGCTGGATGAATTGCTGGCGGAACTGGCGGCACAACACAAGGTTTCCGCTTTGGCGCGCTGCGTAAACATCGAGTGCGTGCCGGGAAGGCGACAGGTGTTGACCGATCGGGAGAAGCTGCGGGTCATACTCGATAATCTCGTATCCAACGCGGTCAAATTCACTCCCGAGGGCGGGCACGTGCGCCTTTGTACCGGCGCCGATGCAGGCGTGGTCTGGGTGGAGGTACAGGACGACGGCCCCGGCATGTCCCTGGAGGAACGTGGACGCGTCTTCGATCCGTTTTTCCAGGGTCAGGCCAGCGCACGGGGCTTGGTGCCCGGCAGCGGCCTCGGTCTGTCCATTGCATGGGAATACGCACGGACCTTGCGGGGCCGTCTCGAAGTGCTCGACAGCGCCAACGGCGCGCGCCTGCGTGTTACGCTTCCTGCCTTGGACAGTCCGCCCGTGGAACCCTTGCCTACGTCCGCATTCTGAATGAGCATGCGCTACATCCGCCGCAGCATCCTCGGCCTTGTTGTACTCGGTGCGACCGGCTGTTCGGCTTTGCCGTCCGCGCCGGCCATGGACGTGGACCCGTGCAGCGAGCCGTCGGTCTCCGAGGCGGCGCACTTGAGCTTCACGCTCGCACCTGCCACGGATCACCAAGCACCGTCGCGTGCTGAGCCATTGCTGATCGCCGAGGGTGACGACATCCTCGCCCGCGCCTTGCTGCTCACGTTGCGCGGTGCCCCCGGCGATGAAAACGAGGCCAGACGCCTGCTCGCATCCTGGCAGGCCGAGGGCCACGGGGGGGGCGAAACTGCCGCGGCGCAGCTCACCCGCATGCTGGAAACGCGGCTGGAGGAAATTCAGCATCTTCGTGCCGCCCTGGACCAGGAACGCCAGCAGCGGGAACGGTTGCAGCAGCAACTGGACGAACTCATGAACATCGAACAGCAGCTCAATCAGCGCCTGCAGGCGCCGGCCGTGGAGATACCGTCGCCATGACCACGAAGGCGCGCCTGTTACTCGTGGACGACGACCAGGGCCTGCTGCGGCTGCTGTCCATGCGCCTGGAATCGGTCGGTTATCACGTTCACCGCGCAGCCAGCGGAACGGAAGCCCTGGCCATGTTTCCGCGTGTCAATCCTCATGTGGTCATCACCGACCTGCGCATGGAAGGCATGGATGGCATGGGCCTGTTCGACGCCATCCGGGCACGCGATCCGGTGTTGCCGATCATCATCCTCACCGCGCACGGCACCATTCCGGATGCCGTGGAGGCAACCAGCCGGGGTGTGTTCGGCTTCCTCACCAAACCTTTCGACGGGCGTGAGTTGCTGGATCACATCGACCGCGCCCTGCGCCTTGCGGGTGGTCCGCTGGAAACTGACGAGGATGGCGAGGAATGGCGTGCCGGCATGCTGAGCCGCAGCGCGGTCATGGACGAGGTGTTGCGCCAGACCCAGCGGATCGCCGACAGCGAGGCCAACGTCCTCATCCAGGGCGAAAGCGGCACGGGCAAGGAGTTGCTGGCACGCGTGGTTCACCGCCACAGCCGCCGGGCGAACGGCCCGTTCCTCGCCATCAACTGCGGTGCCATGCCCGAGGCACTGCTGGAATCGGAGCTGTTCGGCCACTGCAAGGGGGCATTCTCCGGCGCCACCCATAACCACAAGGGCCTGTTCGAGGCGGCCAGCGGGGGCACGCTGTTCCTCGATGAAGTGGGTGACATGCCGCTGACGTTCCAGACCAAGCTGCTGCGCGTCATTCAGGAACAGGAGGTACGCCCCATCGGCTCGACCCGTTCGATCAACGTGGATGTGCGCGTCATCTCGGCCACCCATCGCGACCTGGAACGGGCCGTGGCCGAAGGCGACTTCCGTGCGGACCTCTTCTACCGTCTGAACGTGGTCCGCCTGGGTCTGCCGCCGCTCAGGGAGCGGCGTGACGACATTCCTCTCTTGGCCAAACATTTCCTGCGCCGCAGCAACGAGCGCAGCGGTCGCCACATCAAGGATTTCTCCCCTGCCGCCATGGAGCTGCTCATGACTTCGCCCTGGCCGGGCAACGTGCGCCAGCTGCAGAACGTCGTGGAACAGGCCGCGGCGCTCGCCACCACGGACGTCATTCCGGAAAACCTGGTGCAGCACGCGTTACGCAGTCATGTGACGCGCTTTCCCTCGCTGGCCGAAGCGCGGGAACGTTTCGAGCAGCAATACCTCCAGGAGCTGTTGCAGATCACCGCAGGCAACGTGAGCAATGCCGCACGCATCGCCGGCCGCAACCGGACCGAGTTCTACAAGCTGCTGCGCCGCCACCGATTGTTGCCGGAAATGTTCCGCGCCTCCTGAGGCGCCGTCCCATGTTCCGGTTCACCACCCTGCCGCCGCTCTCCCTGTACGTGCACGTGCCCTGGTGCGTGCGCAAGTGTCCCTATTGTGATTTCAATTCGCACGAGGCTGGGGACGGCATTCCCGAGGCGGCTTACGTCGATGCCTTGATCGCGGATCTGGAACAGGAGCTGCCCGCGGTGTGGGGCCGGCCCGTGATCAGCGTTTTCATCGGCGGCGGCACGCCCAGCCTCTTGTCCGGCGAGACGGTGGAACGCCTGCTTGGCGCCGTGCGCGCGCGCCTGAAGCTGCTGCCCGATGCCGAGATCACCCTGGAAGCCAACCCGGGCACGGTGGAACAGGGGCGCTTCCGCGATTACCGCGCGGCGGGCGTGAACCGCCTGTCCATCGGCGTACAGAGCTTCGCGGACGACATGCTCGCGCGTATCGGCCGCATCCATGGCGGCGACGAGGCGGTGCGCGCCGCCGAGGCCGCACACGCCGCCGGCTTCGACAATTTCAATCTGGATCTCATGTTCGGCCTGCCCGGGCAGGACGTGGACGGTGCCCTGGCGGACCTGCGCCAGGCCATCGCGCTCGGGCCCACGCACCTGTCCTGGTATCAGCTCACCCTGGAACTCAACACCGCCTTCCATTACGCGCCGCCGGTGCTGCCCGATGACGACCTGCGCTACGACATGCAGGTGCGGGGGCAGGCCTTGCTGGCCGAGGCGGGCTTCGTGAACTATGAGGTCTCGGCCTATGCGCGCGAGGGTTTCCGCTGCCGGCACAATCTCAACTACTGGCAGTTCGGCGATTACCTGGGCGTCGGCGCGGGCGCGCACCAGAAGCTGACCCTACCGCACCCTGCGCGCATCGAGCGCACGGCCAAGCGGCGCCATCCGCGCGACTATCTCGCGAGCGCCGCGGGAAAAGAGCGCATCGCCAGCCATGCCGCGCTCACGCGGGAAGACGCCGCGTTCGAGTTCGTCATGAACGCCCTGCGCCTCAACGAAGGTTTCGCAACGCACCTGTTCGAGGAACGCACGGGGCGACCGTTGAACATCATCGAAAAGCCGCTGCGCGAGGCCGAGGCGCGCGGACTGCTAAGCTGGGACGTGCAGGCGGTGCAACCGACGGAACTCGGGCGCCTGCACCTGAACACGCTGTTGGAGCTGTTCCTCTCGTAGGGCGCAATGTATTGCGCCCTACGGATCCGCGAAGGAGGCTCGATGGAACCGATTGAGGTTCAGTGTCCCTATTGCGGCGAATGGTTCGCGACTGCCGTGGACATCTCGGCCGGTAACCAGGATTACATCGAAGACTGCGACGTGTGCTGCCAGCCCATACGCCTAGTGATCACGCTCGGCGAAGACGGACACGTGCAATCGGTGGAGGCCACCCGAGAGTGACTGAGCCTTATCGCCCCATCCCCTGCGAAACCCATTCGGAATACGAACTGGCCATCCTGCACCGCACCCGCCTGGCCATGCGCTGGCGCGACGCCGCGGGCATTGAGCATCACGCGCGCGTGCTGCCGCTCGACACGGAGGCCACCGCGAACAAGGAGGAATACCTCCTGGTGGAGCGCGAGGACGGTCGTCGCGAGCGCATCCGGCTCGATCGCATCATCGCCGCCGATCCGGCATAAAATGACGCTTTTCCCGGAACGCCGTCCATGTCCGCCAACCTGTTCCTCGCCCTGCTGGTCAATGTCGCGGTGGGCGCCTATCTGGCGTGGGGCTACCCGCGCACCGTCGCCAACAGCTTTCGGGGCCGCACGCTGCCGCCATTCTTTGCCCTGCTGCGGCGGGTGATGCCGCCCTTCGGCAAGGTGCTCATGACCGCCTCCGTGCTGTACGGCCTGCTCGTCGCCATCGGGCTGCTGCCGTGAAACACGACCTGCGCATCGGCGTCGATCTGGGCGGCACCAAGATCGAGATCATCGCCCTCGATGATGACGGCGCCGTGCTCGCGCGCCGGCGCATCGCCACGCCGCGCGAGGACTACGCCGCCACGGTCCATGCCATCGCCTCGCTGGTGCAGGCCGTGGAGACCGAACTGGGCCGGCGCGGCAGCGTGGGCGTGGGCATTCCCGGCGCCATCTCGCCGGCCACCGGGCTGGTGAAAAACGCGAATTCCACCTGGCTCATCGGCAGGCCGCTCGATCGGGACCTGGCCGCGGCCCTGGACCGTCCCGTGCGACTCGCCAACGACGCCAACTGTTTCGCCGTGTCCGAGGCCACCGACGGCGCCGCGCGGGGCGCCGAGGTGGTGTTCGGCGTCATCGTCGGCACCGGCACCGGCGGCGGCGTGGTGGTGAACGGCCGGCCGCTGCACGGCGCCAACGCCATCGGCGGCGAATGTGGCCACAACCCCTTGCCGTGGCCGCGCGCGGAAGAGCTGCCCGGCCCGGCCTGCTATTGCGGCCATCACGGCTGCATCGAGACCTGGCTCTCCGGACCGGGCTTCGAACGCGAATTCAAGGCCACCACCGGGGTTGCACTTTCGGCCGCCGCCATCGTGCAGGCCGCCGAACGCGGTGACGCCCGGGCCGAGGCAGCCTTGCAGCGTTACGAAGACCGCATGGCCCGCGCGCTCGCCTCCGTGATCAACCTGCTCGACCCGGACGTCATCGTGCTGGGCGGCGGCATGTCCAATATCGTGCGCCTGTACCGGAATGTGCCCGCACTCTGGACGCAGCATGTGTTTTCCGATCGCGTGGACACGCGCCTGTTGCCGCCGGCGCACGGCGACGCGAGCGGCGTGCGCGGCGCCGCCTGGCTGTGGCCAAGCGGCGGCTAAGGCGCTACAGTCACGAGGTGTTTTTGTTAGTGGACGCGGACGCTGTCGCGTCCCCCTCCGACAAGGAAGGTTCGGGAGCATCCATGAAACAACGGTTGGACCTGAGTGTCCGCAATCTCGCCCGGCCGTCTTCCGGCGCCTTCGACACCCGGCGGCGCGCGGTGACGCGCTGGGCGGCCGAACTGCCCGTCGCGAATCTCGACGAAACGGGACAGCGCCTGCGCCATGCCCTCGCCGAGGTCAACGGACTCGCCATCCCCCGCGCCCGCCGCCTCCATCTGCTCGAAACCTTCGGTCCCAAGGCGCGGATGGCTCTCGATCACCTGCGCCGGCGCTACGCCAACCAGCCGCTGCCCCTCACCGCCGCCGCCGACGGTGCGGCGCAACAGGCCATCGATCTGCTTTCCGAGCTCATGCGCGGCTACCGCACCCTGTTCGGCCAGATCATCACCGACGGCAAACCCCTGCCCATCTGGCGGCGCGTGTGGCTGCGCGACACGCTCGTGCTCAGCCTGCACCGGTTCATCCATTACGGCGGTGAGCTGCTCGCGGTCTACCAGGCCATGCACCGGAACGCGCCCGAGGGCCTGTGGAAGCGCATCAACCGCTGTTACCTGCTGGCCGAGGCCCACGGCATCGCCCGCGTCCGCGTGCCTTCGCCCGCGGATGCGAAGGCCCGCTCCCGCATTACTGAGGAATACCTGCGGCTGCTGCTGCTTTCCCTGGTGCCGGTGGACGGCATTCCCCCCGCGCAATGGCGCGAGGTCATGGCAAACCTGGGGCGCTGGATCGCGCTCACCTCGCTGGCGCGTCCGCCGTTCGCGGCCGGACAGCAGGTTCATGCCGTGCGCCTCGGGCGTGATGGCGGTCCACAGCCGCTGGCAGCCCTGGACGAGGAGGCGCTTGCCAGCCAGAACACCCGCGCCATCGTCATCGCACCGCTATGTGCCGATCTCAAGGCGCGGCTGGCGCGCAACGGGCGCCGGCGTTTCTGGCGACGGGAGACCGACGTCGCCCCCGAGGTGCTGCAGTTTCTGAACGAGAGCTGGTGCACCGAGCTCAAGCGCTCGGAGCGGCGCGACAGCCAGGAATGCCCTGCGGACGTGATCGTGGGCCTGGCCGCGCTGCATCACCTGCTGGGCGGCAATGCCACTGCGGCACAGGAGCAGCCCGCCGACGAACCCGAAACCCCGAAGATCAGCCTCGTCCCCGAGCCGGAGATCGGCGGCCACCATATCGGCGCCCGCGCCGATGCGGTGGACGTGTGGCAGAGCGTCTATGTGGACCCGCAGAAGGTGTGTCCCGTGCCCTCCGCGCCCAAGGACTGGCGCACCCAGACCCGCATTGACGAAGCCTACCGCGCGCTGTCGGCGCGGCTGGTGGATCGCAGCGATCACGGCTGCGGCGTACGCGTGGATCGGGATGCGGTGCGGAACGTAGCCACGGGCATGCTCATCGCGCTGCGCCCGCCGGGGGACGACGCCTGGAACGTGGGCCTGATCGCGCGGGTGACTGCCCACGGCGACGAGGTGGAACTGGGCGCCCGCATGGCCGGGAGCGCGCCGGTTCCGGCCGTTCTGCACACCCGCTCCGCCCGTGGCCTGAGCCGTTTCCCCGCCGTGGTCGGGCGCGACGACAAGGGCCGCCGCCTGTTGTTCGCGCCGGCGGTGCCCGCGGTACGTGAGGGCGAACTGGTGCTGGAACTGGGCGACCATCGGGTGCCGGTCAAACGCCTGGGCAACGGCGCCCATGCGCGGCACGTTTCCGTCATTGCCATCGCGCCCTTGCGTCCGGACGACGAGCGCCATTTCGATGCGGCGCCCGTGGAGGAGGTGGCAACGGCAGAGGCACAGGCGCTTCCTGCAGCGGACACCGCGGAGCCCGCGGGCGGGACGGGCGCGTCGGCCCGGGACGCGCGCGTGGAACAGCTCATGGCGGCCACCGGGATGAAGCGGGAGGACGCGGAATTTTTCCTCGCCGCGGAGGCGGCGCACGACGAAGGCGCGCCCCCGCGGCTCAAGTCCGGCGGCCGCTGACCGCACCGGCCATGCGGCAACCGTATCGGCTGCCTTCCGCGCCACGAATCAGGACGTGCGCGTGAACATCAGATCCCAGACGCCGTGCCCGAGGCGCTGTCCACGCCGCTCGAACTTGGTGAGCGCGCGGTAGTCGGGGCGGGGAATGTAGTCGCCCTGGGGCGAGCAATTGCGGAACCCGGGCGCTGACTGCATGACGTCCAGCATGTGCCGGGCGTAATCCTCCCAGTCGGTCGCCATGTGGAAGCGGCCGCCAATCACCAGCTTGCGCCGCACTAGCTCCGCAAACGCCGGCTGCACGATGCGCCGTTTGTGATGGCGGGTCTTGTGCCAGGGATCGGGAAAGAACAGCAGCACCGCATCCAGCGAGTCCTCGGGAATCTGCCGCGTGAGCACCTCCACGGCGTCCGTGCACATGACTCTCACGTTGGCGAGCCCCTTCTCGCCCACCTGCATGAGCAAACGCCCCACCCCCGGACGATGCACCTCGATGCCGAGGTAGTCGTTCTCCGGGTGGGCCTCGGCCATGGCAGCGAGATTGCCGCCGTCACCGAAGCCGATCTCCAGCACCCGCGGCGCCTTGCGGCCGAACAGCGCATCCAGGTCGAGCGGTTCTTCCCCCGCCTCGATACCGAACCGCGGCCACAGCTCTTCCAGCGCGCGTTCCTGCGCGACGGTGATCCGGCCCTGGCGGCGCACGAAGCTGCGCACGGTGCGCAGCTGCGAGGTGTGAGTGGTCACTGGGACTCCTTGGTCAATCGTGTGACGTCGCGGGCATGATCTTCGCATATCCCTGCGGCGGAACCGAGGTCACAAATTCACCGCAAGGCGCGCAGCCGGGCATCCCGGGCCGCAACGGAGCATTGATACCGGGTTGTTATACTCGGAAGCCTGCCCGCGATTTTCCGTTCACATGGATTTGACCAACCAGATCATCGCCGTCGCCGGGATCCTGCTGCTCGTGAGCGTGTTCGCGAGCGTCATTTCGTCCCGCGTGGGCATGCCGCTGCTGCTCGTCTTCCTGCTGCTCGGCATGCTGCTCGGCGAAGGCGGCCCCGGCGGCATCCACTTCCACGACGTACAGGTGGCCCATATGGTGGGCAGCCTGGCGCTCGCCATCATCCTCTTCGACGGCGGCCTGCGCACCGATGCCAAGACCTTCCGCGTGGGCCTGCGCCCGGCACTCGGGCTGGCGACCATCGGCGTGGTCATCACCGCCGCCATCACGGGCGTGTTCGCGGCATGGTTGCTGGATCTGGGCTGGCTGGAGGGCCTGCTGGTGGGCGCCATCGTGGGCTCCACCGATGCGGCCGCGGTGTTCGCCCTGCTGCACTCCCACGGACTGGAGCTGAAGCGCCGCGTGGGTGCGACGCTGGAGATCGAATCCGGAAGCAACGATCCGGTGGCCATCTTCCTGACGGTGCTGGTGGTGGAGGCGCTCGCCACCGGCACCACGCCCACGGTGCTCTCCCTGGGTTGGACCTTCGTGCTGCAGATGGGCCTGGGCGCGGCCGCGGGCATCGTCGGCGGCCGCGTGCTCGCCCGCCTCATCAACAACACGCATCTGGGCGCCGGGCTCTATCCACTGGCTGCCCTCGCCGGCGGCCTGGCCGTGTTCGGGCTCACCTCCCTGGCAGGCGGCAGCGGTTTTCTCGCCGTGTATCTCGCCGGGCTGCTGCTGGGCAACCGCCCCCTGCAGGCCTCGTACAACATCCATCGCTTCCACGACGGCATGGCCTGGCTCTCGCAGATCGTGCTGTTCCTGATGCTGGGGCTGCTGGTCACGCCCTCGGCACTGCTGGAGGAGGCCCCGGCGGCGCTGGCCGTGGCGGTGCTGCTCATGCTGGTGGCGCGTCCCGCCGCGGTGCTGCTGTGCCTGGCGCCCTTCCGCTTTCCCTGGCGCGAGCAGGCCTATATCTCGTGGGTGGGTCTGCGCGGCGCAGTGCCGATCGTGCTCGCCATCATTCCCCTGCTCGCCGGACTTCCCGAGGCCACCACCTTCTTCAACGTGGCCTTCGTGGTGGTGCTGGTCTCGCTGGTGGTGCAGGGTTGGACGGTGGCGCCCACGGCGCGCTGGCTGGGGCTGGAGGTGCCGTACCGCAGCGCCGCCTTCCAGCGCGTCGAACTGGATGTACCGGGGCAGCTGGACCTGGAACTGGTGGGCTACGAGCTGGGCGCGGACAGCCCCGGCGCATTCCACCCTGCCGGCGAGCTGCCGCTGCCGGAACGCTGCCGGCTCGCGGCAGTGATCAGGCAGCGCGAGGCACTCACGCCCGCTGAAGCCGGCGTCCTGGGCGCAGGCGACTACGTCTATCTGCTGGCGCCGCGCGATCGCCTGGAGGCGCTGGATCGCCTGTTCGGCCAGGCGGGCGGCAGCCTGGAGCAGGCCGAGCGCCAGTTCTTCGGCGAATTCGTGCTCGACGGCGAGGCGCGGGTGGCCGACGTGGCGGCGGTCTACGCCCTCGATCTGCCCGCGGCCGACGGCCAGACCCTGTCGGATTTCCTCGCCGTGCGCTTCAACCGCCGCCAGGTGGTGGGCGACCGCGTGCGCATCGGCGGCGTGGAATTCGTGGTGCGCGAGGTGGAAGGCGAGCGCGTGACCAAGGTGGGCCTCAAGCTCCCTCGCCGCTGAGGGCCCTTTCCCCGGGTTCAGAACCAGCGTTTGCTGCGGAACAGCATCAGCAGGATGACGGCGAGCAGGACCATGCCGCCGAGGGTCAGGTAGTAACCCGCGCGCATCTGCAACTCGGGCATGTACTCGAAATTCATGCCGAAGATCCCCGCCAACAGGTTGAGCGGCAGAAAGATGGCCGAGACCACCGTGAGGGTGCGCATGATCTCGTTGGTGCGGGTGGACACGGCCGAGAAATGGAGCTGGATCAGGTTCTCCACTTCCATCTGCTGGTGCGAGGCGAAGCGGGTGACGCGCCGGATGTGTTCCACCAGGTCGGTGTAACGCACGGCCAGTTGTTCGTCCATGGCAACCAGGGTGTTGTCGCGCCACGCGGTAATGGCTTCCTCCTGCTCCTCCGCAAGCGCTTCCAGGCGCCGCAGCGTGCTGCGGTGCTCCATGATGCTGCGCAGGTCTTCGGCGTTGCGCGGGTCGAGCATCTCTGACGCCCAAGACTCCATGCGCGCCGCCAGCGGTTCGCGCAGGGCGAGGAAACGATCGACCATGGCGTTGAGGATGAGATGCATGAGTCCGGCCGGATCGACAGGGATGCGCATGGGCTGCGCGAGCAGGCGCTGGTGCACCGACTCCACCGAACGGCTCCCGGCGGGGCGCACGGTGATGAGCGCACGGTCGAGCAGGAAGAAGGTGGAAGGGTGGGTGAAGAACGCCTCGGCGGCTTCGGGCATATGGCTGCGAAAGACCACCATGTCGTAATCCGCAGTGCTGTCGTAGAACGAGGGATGGGCGAGGTTGAAGCTGTCGCGCACATGGCGCTCGTGGAAGCGCACGCCCGTGACGCGCTCGGCCACCACGGGCCAGTCCGTCTCGCTGTGGTGAAAGTCCAGCCAGAGGAAACCCTGCGCGGGCAAGACCGCGCGCGCCGCCTCCATCAGGGCTGGCGGCGCGCCGGGGATGAACAGCAAGGCCTCCATGCCCGCACGCGGCTCAGAAGAACGTGCCGTCGATGGGTGACGAGGCGCTGGCGTAACGTTTGCGCGGCATGCGCCCGGCGCGGAAGGCCTCGCGCCCGGCCTCGATGGCCTTCTTCATGGCCGAGGCCATGAGCACCGGATCCCGGGCCTCGGCGATGGCGGTGTTCATGAGTACGCCGTCGCAACCGAGTTCCATGGCGATGGCCGCATCCGAAGCGGTGCCGACGCCGGCGTCCACCAGGATGGGCACCTTGGCGTTCTGCACGATCTCCAGGATGTTGTAACGGTTCTGGATGCCGAGACCGGAACCGATGGGCGCGGCCAGCGGCATCACCGCCACGCAGCCCATCTCCTCCAGGCGCTTGGCGATGATGGGATCGTCACTGGTGTACACCATCACCTTGAAGCCGTCCTGCACCAGGACCTCGGCGGCCTTGAGGGTGGCGCTCACGTCGGGGTAGAGGGTCTTCGGGTCGCCCAGCACCTCCAGCTTCACCAGCTCGTGCCCGTCGAGCAGCTCGCGCGCCAGGCGGCAGGTGCGGATGGCGTCCTCGGCGGTGTAGCAGCCGGCGGTGTTGGGCAGGTAGGTGTAGCGGGAAGGCGGCAGTGCGTCCAGCAGGTTGGGCTCGCCGGGGTTCTGACCGATGTTGGTGCGGCGGATGGCCACGGTGACGATCTCGGCGCCGCTCGCCTCCACGGCGCGGCGGGTCTCGTCGAAATCCTTGTACTTGCCGGTGCCGACCAGCAGGCGGGAGGTATAGCTCTTGCCGGCGATCACCAGGGGATCGGGATGCTGTGCCATGGATTGCTCCGGAATCGGTGGGAAAAGCGATCGACCAGGTAGGCCACGGAGCCGGAAAGCAACCGCGCCCGTGGACCATCATGGATTCGCGCTATGGCAAGGGCGGATTATAGACCGGCGCCGCCGCCTATGGCGTGGACGATTTCCACGCGATCCTCGGCCTTGAAGCGGTGCGTCGCATAGGTGCTGCGCGGCACGATCTCCAGGTTCACCTCCATGGCAATCCGCCAGCCGGCCAGACCCATGTCTTCCACGAGCTGCTGCGCCGTGCAGTCCTGCGGCACCTCGCGTGCCTCGCCATTCACGTAAATTCGCATGGCCCGCAAGCCTAAGGTCCGGGCCCGCGTGCGTCAACCGCGCCGGTTGAGGGGCCTTCGGGCCGGTGCTATCATCCTTGCCCCGCGCGGGTGTAGTTCAATGGTAGAACAGGAGCTTCCCAAGCTTCTAACGTGGGTTCGATTCCCATCACCCGCTCCAATTCAGCTTCCATGGAAATCCACTGAGTTCCATAAGCCGTTGTCAGCAAAGAGTATTTCGCCAGACAACGATCCAGTGAGATCCACCGAAATCCACCCGCTGCTGGACTGATTTAGTCCATCCAGTAGTCCATCAAAGCGGTCGGGTTCTGGTCCGGATTGTAGCTGGGGGTGAGCGGGCCATGGGATG
>JBFXES010000019.1:0-29194 GCA_050179875.1 Thiohalomonadaceae bacterium | reverse complement strand
GTGTACTCCCGCCGCCCCATAGGAAAAAGGAGTACCCGCACACAGTTCGAACACGGAACGACGGGCGGAAGGCTTCTAGGCTTGGAGAGCGGGAAACCCAAGGAGCGCCCGATGCCGGTAACCATCTTTCACTACCTGGGAATCGTCGCGGTTATCCTGCTGCTACTGCTTGTCCTCGAATGACGGGCGGAGCTCAAGCCGGATGCTTGAGAAGCAAGGCAGGTCTCCACCCTTGCCACGCCCTTGTGTCGATCTCCGCCTCAGGCACTCAGGGCTGGAGCTTCTTCCAGACGCAGTTGCCGCCGCTGGCCTTGTCGATGGCGGCGAGCCGCGCCTCGTGGGCGGCGATTTCCTCCACACTGGCGCGCACCACCTTCAGGGGCGGGCGAGTGGCATCGAGACGCCGCACGCCCTCGGCCTGGCGCGGGCCCGTGCCCGGCGCGGTGCTGCCCAGGGACAGACTGGTCTGACCACCCGTCATCGCCAGGTAGACGTCGGCGAGGATCTCCGCGTCGAGCAGCGCGCCGTGCAGGGTGCGATGGGTGTTGTCCACTTCGTAGCGCCGGCACAACGCGTCCAGGTTGTTCTTCTGTCCCGGATGCAGTTCGCGCGCAAGCTTCAGGGTATCGAGGACGCGGCACATGCCCTCGATGCGCATCTCCCGCCCGCACAAGGCGAACTCGTGATTGAGGAAACCCACGTCGAAGGAGGCGTTGTGAATGATGAGTTCGGCCCCTTCCACGAACTCGATGAAATCTTCCACCACGTCCGCGAACCGGGGCTTGTCGGCAAGCATCTCGTTGGTGATGCCATGCACCTCGATGGCGCCGTCGTCGATCTGGCGGTCGGGGTTCAGATAACAATGGAAGGTGCGGCCGGTGAGGCGGCGGTTGATCAGCTCGACGCAACCGATTTCGATGATGCGGTGCCCTTCGGCGGGTTCGAGGCCGGTGGTTTCGGTATCGAGCACGATCTGGCGCATGTCAGTGCCTTTCCAATGAAGAATTCAACGCAGAGAACGCAAGGCAGATTCGCATGCGTGCGCGGCCGGGGCCGTTGTCACGCGCCACGCAGTTCGTCGATGCCGCGATTGGCGAGGGCGTCCGCCAGTTCGTTTTCCGGATGCCCGGTGTGGCCGCGCACCCAATGCCAGTCCACCTGATGCCGGGCGATGACCTCGTCGAGCTGCTGCCACAGATCGATGTTCTTTACCGGCTTCTTGTCGGCGGTCTGCCAATTACGTTTTTTCCACGCCGGCAGCCATTTCGTCACGCCGTCCATGACGTACTTGGAATCGGTGGTGAGCTTCACCGCACAGGCCCGGTTCAGGGCCTCGAGCCCGCGGATCACCGCGGTCAGTTCCATGCGATTGTTGGTGGTGTGTTGCTCGCCGCCGTACAGGGTCTTTTCCCTGCCCTTGTAGCGCAGCACCACGCCCCAGCCGCCCGGTCCCGGATTGCCGCGACAGGCGCCATCCGTGAACATCTCCACTATTCCGTCGTTGTCGCTCATGACTTGTGCCGGCGCAGGCCTGCCTGGGAAATACGGCCCGGCATCAGCCGGGTACGTTCGGAGCGCCAGCGCGGGCGAATGGGCGTGAGCGTGGTCACGCGCTTTCTCGCCACCAGCATGAATCCGCCCCCGAAAAAGGACCACCAACGCTGCCCCGCACGCTCCAAAAAATGGAGCCGCTGCATGATCCCGGGGTGCTCGATCGGAGGGCGGAAAAAATAACCGCGGGCGAGGATGGTGTCAAAACCGAGCAGCGCCAGCCAGTCCTTGAGGCGCGACGGCGTATAGAAACGGCCGCACCAGGGCGCGTGATGGCGCCAGCCCACCAGCAGGCGCCACAGGCCCCAGAGGCTCCAGGGATTGAAGCACAGGATGACCACGTGGCCTTCCGGCACCAGGGTGCGATCGGCCTCGCGCAGCACCTGGTGCGGGCTGGGCTCGAATTCCAGGGTGTGGGGCAGCACGAGAACGTCCAGGCTGTCGGACGCAAACGGCAGCGACGCGGCCTCGCCGTACATGCAGTGATGGCCGGGAACGGGCGCCGGCTCGTGCGGCAGGTCTTCGAGCACCATGCAGTGGGAAACGCGGGATTCGCTCACCAGGTCCACGGGCACGGGAGCGCCCACCTGCAGCAGGTGATAACCGAACAGGTTCGGCAGGACCTCGTCCAGTTGTTCGCGCTCTGCGAGGAGCAGCGCCTGCCCCAGGCTGCGCCCATACCACTCACGCAACTGCCGCCGGGCCACCTGGGGTTCGGGACAGCGATAGGCGCGCAACAGGCGTTTCCAGCGGGATTCCTTGCGGCCGCCGCTCATTGACCCCGTGCCCCCTGCCTGTCAGTATCTTGCGCCATGCTCAAAGTGGACTGTACTCCTGCCTTTGATGACAACTACGTGTGGGCATTGCACACCGCCCCGGGGCAGGTCGCCCTGGTGGACCCCGGTGACGCCGACCCCGTCATCGACTACCTGGAAGCGGCCGGCCTCGCACCCGCGGCCATCTTAATCACCCATCATCATGGTGACCATACCGGCGGCGTGGCCGAGCTCACCGAGCGCTGGCCGGTTCCGGTGTACGGGCCCGCCCGCAAGGCCTTCGATGGGCTCAACCGCGCCGTGCACGAGGGCGACGAGCTCGCGCTGGGCGGTGTGCGCCTGCGCGTGCTGGACACCCCGGGCCATACCCGCGACCACGTGTGCTATCTGGCGCCGGGCGCGCTGTTCTGCGGCGACACCTTGTTCACGGCGGGTTGCGGTCGCCTGTTCGAAGGGACGCCGGCCCAGATGCATGCCTCCCTGGAGAAGCTGCGCGCCCTGCCCGACGACACGCTGGTCTATTGCGCCCACGAGTACACCCTCGCCAACCTGGTATTCGCACGCATCGCCGAGCCGGAGAACGCCGCCATCACGACGCGCGTGCAGGAGGCGCAGCGCGAGCGCGATGCGGGACGGCCCACGGTGCCGAGCACGCTGGCCCTGGAAAAGGCCACCAATCCCTTCCTGCGCAGCCACGAACCGGCCCTGCGCGCCGCGGCCGAGCGCTTCGCCGGGCGGCCGCTCGCCTCCGGCGCGGAGGTGTTCGCCACGGTGCGGCACTGGAAGGACACGCTGGATTGAAAACCTCGGGTATTTCGGCCTGAACGCGGAATGGCGGTAAAATCCGCGCTGCTGCCGGACGCAA
Organism: Thiohalomonadaceae bacterium; assembly: GCA_050179875.1. Taxonomy (GTDB): domain Bacteria; phylum Pseudomonadota; class Gammaproteobacteria; order Thiohalomonadales; family Thiohalomonadaceae; genus JALOAT01. Next base: position 26,002 of record JBFXES010000019.1, on the reverse strand, counting down.
CCTTTGCAACAGGTTGCGGCCATCGAAACTGTGATACGCGGCCAGGCAATGGATTGCAGGAGCCATCAACATCCACATTGCATGGCCTCACGGGATGCTCCCGTGATTGGCGGACGACGTCGCTCATGACAAGAATCCACAACATCTGTTTCCTCGCGCTCGCCACCGCGCTCTCCCTGTCCGGCTGCGCCATGCAGCAGGCCCGCCCCGATACCACGCCGGAAGAGGAAGCGACCACCACTGTCGCCGTCGTTCTCGAAGCCGGCGTGGCCGTGGAGCCCACGGATACGTCCACAGCCGAAGACCTGTCTGCCGGGACACCTGTGGAACCCGCTGTGGTGCAGGAGGCGGCTGTCGAGACCGGCAGCGACATATGGGAACGCATCCGCCGCGGCATGACCCTCGAAGGCCGGGATCATCCGGGCATCGCCCGTGACCTGGAGTGGTTTGCCCGCCACCAGGCCTATCTGGACCGCGTGGCCGATCGCGCCCAGCCCTACATGCATCTCATTGTGGAAGAGGTGGAGAAGCGCGGCATGCCGAGCGAGCTGGCGCTCCTGCCGGTGGTGGAAAGCGCCTTTCAGCCCTTCGCCTATTCCCACGGCCGGGCCGCAGGCATCTGGCAGTTCGTGCCGGGCACCGGCCGCCGCTTCGGCCTCAAGCAGACCTGGTGGTACGACGGCCGCCGGGACATCGCCCGTTCCACCCGCGCCGCCCTGGACTACCTGCAGTTCCTGAACAAGGAATTCCAGGGCGACTGGTTGCTGGCGCTGGCCGCGTACAACTCCGGCGAAGGCACCGTGCTGCGGGCCCAGCGCAACAACCGCCGCAAGGGCAAGGGCACCGACTTCTGGTCCCTCGACCTGCCGCGCGAGACACGCGGCTACGTGCCCAAGCTGCTCGCCATCTCGGCCATCGTGGCCGATCCCGCCGCTCACGGCATCGCGCTCAAACCCATCGCCGACGAGCCCTATCTCGCCGCGGTGGACGTCGGCTCACAGATCGATCTCGATCTGGCCGCCGAACTGGCGGGCATTTCCCTCGACGACATGTACCGCTACAACCCGGCCTTCAACCGCTGGGCCACCGACCCCGACGGTCCGCACACCCTGCTGGTCCCCGTGGCCAATGCGGAGACGTTCCAGACGCGCCTCGCCGAATTGCCCGCAGCGGAGCGCATCCAGTGGGTGCGCCACCGCATCCGCAACGGCGACACGCTGGGCACCATCGCGAGCCGCTACCGTACCACCGTGGCGCTCATCAAGAGCGTCAACGGCATCCGCGGCAATACCATCCGCGCCGGGAATTCACTGGTCATTCCCGTGGCCCGCAAGGACCTGGCGCGCTACAGCCTGAGCGCGGAACAGCGCCTGGCCAGCATCCAGGAGACCCGGCGCAAGGGCGAACGCATCGAGTATGTGGTCCAGGAGGGCGACAGCCTGTGGAGCATCGCCCAGGCCCACGGCGTCTCCGTGCAACAGCTCGCCCAGTGGAACGGCATGGCGCCGCGTGACCCGCTGCTTCCGGGTCGCAGCCTGGTGATCTGGGGCCAGCCGGCGCAGGAAGAGGAGCAAGGCGGCATCTCCCGCGTGAGCCTGACGCCGGGCGACTTCAAGCATCCCCACAGCGACTCATTGCGCCAGCGCATCGGCTACACCGTGCGCAACGGCGATTCACTGGCGGGCATTTCGAGGAAGTTCCAGGTCAGCGTGGCCGATCTCAAGCGCTGGAACCGCCTCAGCGATACCCTGCTGCGCCCTGGCCAGCGTCTCACCGTCTACGTGGACGTGACGCGACAATCCGGCAACATCTGAAACCGACTACGCGGTCTGCTGGAGCAGCGAGGCCTGCAACAGCAGACGCGTGTATTCGTGCTGCGGGTGCGTGAAGATGCGCTCCGTATCGCCGCTTTCCACCACGCGGCCGTGGCGCATCACCAGCACGCGATGGCAGATGGCGCGGATCACCTTCAGGTCGTGCGAGATGAACAGATAGCTCATGCCGTGGCGCTGTTGCAGGCTGCGCAGCAGACCGAGCACCTGCTTCTGCACCGACACGTCCAGGGCGCTGGTGGGCTCGTCCAGCAGGATCAGCTTCGGCTCCAGCACCACCGCGCGGGCCACCGCGATGCGCTGGCGCTGGCCGCCGGAGAATTCGTGCGGGTAGCGCGACATCATGTGCGCCTCCAGCCCCACCTCCTCCAGCACCGCGCGCACGCGCTCGCGGCGCTGCTCCCGGCTGAGCTCCGGGAAGTGCACGCTCAGCCCCTCGCCGACGATCTGCTCCACGGTCATGCGCGGCGACAGCGACGAATATGGGTCCTGGAACACCACCTGCACATGGCGGCGCAGATCGCGCAGTTGCTGCCCGCGCGCCGTGACCAGATCGCTGCCGTCGAAGCGGATGGCGCCCTTGCATGATTGCAGGCGCAGCAGGCACATGCCCAACGTCGACTTGCCCGATCCGGATTCGCCCACGATGCCCACCGTCTCCCCCGGACGCACGTCGATGTCCACGTCGTCCACGGCCTTCACCTGGCCGACGGTGCGGCGGAAGAAGCCCGCCCGGATGGGAAAATAGCAGCGGACGTGCTCGCCCCGCAGCACTGGCTTCTCGCTCGCCGGCGGCGCCTCGCCGGTGAGCGGTTCCGGCTCGCTGGCCAGCAGATGGCGTGTGTACGGGTGTGCCGGCGCCGAGAACAGTTTGTCCACCGGCGCCGCCTCCACCACGCGCCCGTGCTGCATCACGCACACGCGATCGGCGAAGCGCCGCACCACGTTGAGGTCGTGGGTGATGAGCAGCACGGCCATGTTGAATTCCCGCTGCAACTCGTCAAGCAGGTCGAGGATCTGCTTCTGGATGGTGACGTCCAGCGCCGTGGTGGGCTCGTCGGCGATGAGCAGCTTCGGATTGCACGCCAGCGCCATGGCGATCATCACGCGCTGGCGCTGCCCGCCCGACAGCATGTGCGGGAACGCGTCGATACGCTGCTCGGGGTCGGGCAGGCCCACGCGCGCGAGCAGTTCGATGGCGCGACGGCGGGCAGCGGCGCGGTCCAGGCCCACATGGCCCATGAGCGGTTCGATGAGCTGCTCACTGATGGGATACACGGGATTCAGCGAGGTCATGGGTTCCTGGAACACCATGGCGACGTCGCGGCCACGCACGCGCCGGATGGCGCGCTCGCCCAGTTGCAGCAGATCGGTGCCTTCCAGGTGGATGCGGCCGGTGTAGGCGGTCATGAGCGGATCGTGCAGCCGCAGCACGGAAAGCGCGGTGACGGACTTGCCCGACCCGGACTCGCCCACGAGGGCGACCTTCTCGCCGGCGCCCACGCTGAGGTTCACTCCTTCGATGACACGCTGGCGCGCGCCCTCGGGGCCGAAGGCCACGCTGAGATCTTCGATGCGAAGCAATTCCTTCATGGCTCAGCCCCGCCGCGGGTCGAGGGCCTCCCGCAGGCCCTCGCCGATGAAAATGAGCAGCACCAGCGTACCCACCAGCACGCCGAAGGTCGTCACCGACAGCCACCAGGCTTCGATGTTGTCCTTGCCCTGGGCCAGCAGCTCACCCAGGCTGGGCGTGGTAGGCGGCACGCCCAGACCGAGGAAGTCCAGGCTGGTGAGCGCCAGGATGGCGCCGCTGATACGAAACGGCAGGAAGGTGATCACGGGCGTCATGGCGTTGGGCAGCAGATGACGGAAGATGATGCCGCCGTGGCCGACGCCGAGGGCGCGCGCCGCCTTCACGTAATCCATGTTGCGCCCACGCAGGAACTCGGCGCGCACGTAGTCCGCCAGCCCCATCCAGCCGAACAGCGACAACAGCACCACCAGCAGCAGGATGCTGGGATTGAATATGGACGCGAAGATGATCAGCAGGTAGAGCTCCGGCATGGAGCTCCAGATCTCGATGAAGCGTTGGGTGAACAGGTCCAGCTTGCCGCCGAAATAGCCCTGTACCGCACCCGCCAGCACGCCGACGAGCGTGCCCACGGCGGTGAGCGCCAGCGCAAACAGGACGGACAGCCGGAAGCCGTAGATGAGCCGGGCCAGCACGTCGCGGCCACGGTCGTCGGTGCCCAGGATGTTGTCCTCGGAGGGCGGTGCCGGGTTTGGCGCCTCGGCGAAATAGGCGATGGTGTCGAAGCGATAGGGATTGGGCGGATACACGGCCCAGTTGTCGCCCGTGGACAGGCGTTCCCGCACGAACGGATCGAGGTAGTCGGCCTCGGTATCGAAGTCGCCGCCGAAGGTGGTCTCCGGGTATTCCTTCAGGAGCGGGAAATACAGCTCGCCTTCGTAGTTCACCACGAGCGGCTTGTCGTTGCTCAGCACGCCTGCGAACAGGCTCAGGCCGAACAGCACCAGGAAGATCCTGAGGCTCCAGTAGCCGCGGCGATTGGCCTTGAAACGCTGCCACGCGCGCGCGGCATAGCCCGCCGCTCGACGCTGCGTATGCGCCTCGAACAGGGTATCGCCCGGCTGCATGTCACTCATTCACACGAACTCCGAAAAAAGACAGCACTCACCGTTCCAGCGATTCGAACTGGATGCGCGGATCGACGAGCACGTAGCAGATGTCGGTGAGCAGCTTGGCCACCAGCCCCAGCAGCGTGAACAGATAGAGCGTACCGAGCACCACCGGGTAGTCGCGCTTGATGACCGACTCGTAGGACAGCAATCCCAGCCCATCCAGCGAAAAAATGGTCTCGATGAGCAGGCTGCCCGTAAAAAACGCGCCCAGGAAGGCGGCGGGGAAATTGGTCACCAGCGGAATGACCGCGTTGCGGAACACGTGCTTGTACAGGATGGTGTTCTCAGCGAGGCCCTTGGCGCGCGCCGTGAGCACGTATTGCTTGCGGATCTCTTCCATGAAGCTGTTCTTGGTCAGCATGGTCATGACCGCGAAGCTGCCCACCACGGAGGCCGTCACGGGCAACACCATGTGCCACAGGTAATCGAGCACCTTGCCGTACCAGGGAAGTTCCGCCCAGTTGTCGGACACCAGGCCGCGCAACGGGAAGATGTCGAGGAAACTGCCGCCGCCGAACAGCACCAGCAGCAGGATACCCAGCACGAAGCCTGGGATGGCATAGCCCACCAGCACGATGGTGCTCGTCACCACGTCGAAGGTGCTGCCGTCACGGACCGCCTTGGCGATGCCGAGCGGAATGCAGGTGAGATAGGTGAGAAAGAAGGTCCACATCCCCAGGCTGATGGATACGGGCAGCTTGGAGACGATCAGGTCGATCACGGACTGGTGATGGAAATAGCTGGTGCCGAGATCGAAGGTGAGATAGTTGCCCATCATCTCCACGAAACGTTGCGGCGCCGGCTTGTCGAAACCGAACAGCTCGCGCAGCTCCTGCACCCGCTGTTCGTCCAGGCCCGACGCGCCGCGGTACAGCCCCTCCACGCCGGCGCTCACCTCGCCTCCTCCCATGCCGGCGCGACCCTGCTGGATCTGGTGGATCAGTTGTTCCACCGGGCCGCCCGGGACGAATTGGGTGACAGCGAACGTGATCAACATGATCCCGACCAGGGTCGGGATCATGAGCAGGAGACGTTTCAGTATGTAAGCCGCCATGCCTCAGTCCACCGGCTGTTCCCACCAGGTGCTGATCGCCCAGGTGACGGGGTTGTAGTAGAGCGGCAGGGTATCGGGCTGCCGGAAACGGTCCCAGTAGGCCACGCGATGGCTGGCGATGTACCAGTTCGGGACCAGGTATTCGTTGTGCAGCAACACGCGATCGAGCGCATGCACCGCCGCGACCAGTTGCTCGCGATCGGCGGCATAGATCACTTCCTCGACCAGGGCGTCCACCACGGGATTCTTGATGCCCGAGACGTTGTTGGAGCCTTCCTGATCGGCCGCGGCCGAGTGGAACATGCCCAGCAGCTCGTTGCCCGGCGACTGGGACTGCGGATAGACGTGCACCACCATGTCGAAATCGAAGGTTTCCACCTTGCGCTGGTAGATGGCCGCATCCACCGTCCGGTAATTCACCTCGATGCCGAGGCGCGCCAGGTTGCGGGCGAACGGCGCGACGATGCGCTCGAAGGCCTTCTGCACCAGCGTGATTTCGAACACGAAGGGCTGTCCCTGCGCGTTGCGCAAGGCACCGTCACGGTAGCGCCAGCCGGCCGCTTCGAGCAACGCCTTGGCCTCCTTCAGGTTTTCGCGCAGGCTGTGGGGCGGCACGGTGGAGGCGGGTATCCATTGCTCCGTGAACACCGCATCGGGTATCTGCCCGCGGAAGCGTTCCAGCAATTCCAGCTCACGTCCGGACGGCAGCCCGGTCGCCGCCAGCTCCGAATTGGAAAAATAGCTGTCGCAGCGCGTGTATTGGCCGTAGAACAGCTTGCGGTTCGCCCAGGCGAAATCCATGGCCAGCGCGATGGCGCGGCGCACACGCTGATCGGCGAACAACGGCCGGCGCAGGTTGAACACGAACCCCTGCATGCCCGCGTTGTTGCGGTGCCGGAACTCGCGTTTGACGATGCGCCCGTCCTCGAACTTCGGCCCCACGTAATCCCGCGCCCACTGCTTGGAGTTGTTTTCGTAAACGAACTCGAATTCACCTGCCTTGAAACCTTCCAGCTCCACGGTGTCGTCGCGGTAGTACTTGAAGGTGACGCGCTCGAAATTGAACATGCCGCGGCGCACATTCAGGTCGTTGGCCCAGTAGTCGGGATTGCGGACGTAGGTTATGAACTTGCCGAGCTGGTAGCGTTCCACGCGGTACGGACCGCTGCCGATGGGGTCTTCCAAGGCCACGCGGTCGAAGGGGCGATCCTTCACCCAGTGTCGCGCGAACACCGGGATCTGTCCGGCAATCATGTGGAGCTCGGGATTCCTGCGCGCGAAATTGAAGCGCACGGTGCGCTCGTCGAGTGCGTCGGCGCTCACGATGTCGGCCCAGTAGAAGCGGTACTGGGGATGGGCCTGCTTGCCCTTGAGCGTGTCGAAGGAAAACTTCACGTCGTGCGCGGTTACCGGCATGCCGTCCGCGAAACGCGCCTCGGGGCGCAGGCGGTAGGTCACGGAGAGCCCGTCGTCCGCCAGTTGCACGTCTTCCGCCAGCAGGCCGTATTGGGAAAACGGCTCGTCCCAGCTCGGCTCCATGAGCGTTTCGAACACCAGGAGCGAAAGCCCGTCCGCCGCGGCGCCGCGAAGCGTGAACGGGTTGACGCTGTCGAAGCTGCCCTGGGCAGGGAGAATGAATTCGCCACCCCGCCTGGCCGCAGGGTTCACGTAATCGAAGTGCTCGAAGCCCGGCGGGTACTTGGGCTCGTAACCGAGCGCCTGCGCGGGCGCACCGACCGCAGGCGCAGCCAGCAACAGCGACGATGCGAACACGACAAAGGTCGCGATGGCCCGGAGAGACCGGGCGCCCGTATGGCGTCGTACCATGCTGTTACCGTTGTGACTCCCGTATGCGTGAGCGCTCGCCAGGGCGGTCGCCTGGTTTCGTGCTGTCCCCCGGAGGTATGATTGCAGGCCGATCCTGGCGGTCCGGCGGTGCAATGCCGCTGCGGGGCATTGCCGCTGGATACTACACGAATCATAGGACAACGGAGAGGACCATGGGTTTCTTGCAAGGCAAGCGCGCCCTCATCGTGGGACTGGCGAGCAACCGTTCCATCGCCTGGGGCGTCGCCGAAGCGTTCCATCGGGAAGGCGCCGAGTTGGCCTTCACGTATCAGGGTGAGAAGCTGCGCGAACGCGTGGAGAAAATGGCCGCGGAACTGGGTTCCGGGCTCGCCGTGGGCTGCGATCTGGCCTCGGATGAACAGATCGACGAAGTCTTCAGCTACCTGAGGGCGAACGGCTGGGATCAGCTCGACATCATCGTCCATTCGGCGGCGTTCGCCCCGGCGGGACAGCTGGATGGCGATTTCCTCGACGACGTCACGCGCGAAGGCTTCCGCATCGCCCACGACGTCAGCGCCTACAGCTTCGTCGCCCTGGCCAAGGCCGCCCGCCCCATGTTGCGCCCGGGCGGCAGCCTCGTCACCATGACCTACCTGGGCGCAGTACGCGCCGTCCCCCACTACAACGTCATGGGCCTGGCGAAGGCCAGCCTCGAAGCCGGCGTGCGCTACCTGAGCGCGAGCCTCGGCCCACGCAACATCCGCGTGAATGCCATCTCGGCAGGCCCGATCAAGACACTGGCGGCCAAGGGCATCAGCGACTTCAACAAGCTGCTGGACTACGCAGAAAGAAATTCACCCCTGCGGCGTAACGTAACCATCGAGGAGGTGGGCAATGCTGCCGCCTTCCTGTGCTCCGACCTGGCATCGGGCATCTCGGGGCAGGTGCTGTACGTGGATTCGGGCTATCACATCACGGCCATGTCCGTGCCCGGATAGGCCACATCAATAAAAAACGCCGGGACAGGCCACCTGTCCCGGCGTTTTCCTGGGTCTGCATCAAAGCTGATCGCGATGGATGCGGATGCTGGCCTGGTCGCGCAGCGTGGCCAGCACGCCCTGGTACAGGGCCTCGGCATTGCCGCGTTCCACCAGCGGCGCCTTGGCGCCCGCGGGCACCTCGCCGTCTTTCACGCTGAACAGCATCACCACGGCGTGGTCACCCGCCGGCAGCGCGGTACTCTGCACCGCCGGCGCGCCCTCGGCGGGGTGCGGCATGCGGAAGGCCAGCTGGACGACGGCGGCGGGGATCTGGTTCTCCTCGCGTCCGGCTTCCTGGCGCTTCCACTGCAAGCCGTTCTTCTTCGCATAAGCCGCCGGTTCGACCTTGCCCTCGGCAAGTTCCGCCATGGCCTGCTCCGCCGCCTGCGCGGCCGCAGCGCGCGTCTTTTCCTCCCGCAGCGTCGACACGATGCGCTCACGCACCTCGGCCAGCGGCTGCACGGTGGCGGGACGGCGATCCTCGACGCGCAACACCACCAGGTGATCGGCGCTGACCTCCACGGGATCGCTGTTGTTGCCGGCCTCGAGCACGTCCTCGCTGAACGCGGCGTCGAGCACTTTCGGGTTGGCGAACAGGCCCGCGCCGCCCTGGCGCGAGATGTAGTCGCTGTGCTTGAGCGGCAGGCCGAGCTGCTTGCTCACCGTCGCCAGCTCGTCCGGATGCTCATAGGCGAGATTGGCGAGCTGATCGGCCTGGTCATAGAAACGGGAGCGCGCCTTCTCTTCGCGCAGCTTGGTGCGGATGGTTTCCTGGACCTGGGCCAGCGGCTTGGCTTCGCCGCCGCGCACGTCCTCGAGCTTGATGACATGGAAACCGAAGTTGCTGCGCACCGGCTCGCTCACGCCGCCCTTCTGCAAGGCGAACACCGCCTGCTCGAAGGCCGGGTCCATGACGCCGCGACCGAAGTAACCCAGATCGCCGCCCTGCTTCGCAGAACCGGGGTCCTGCGACTGCTCGCGCGCGAGCGCCGCGAAATCCTTGCCGGCGCGAATGTCGGCCAGCACGGCCTCGGCCTTGGCACGCGCCTCGGCAACCGCCTTCTCGTCCGCCTCGGCGTCGACCCGGAAAAGGATGTGCCGCGCGCGGCGCTCTTCCGGTGCACTGAACTCCTCGGAATGAGAAGCGTAATAATCCTTCACTTCCTGTTCGCTCACCTGCATGTCGCGCGCGAGCGACTGCACCGACAGTTCCACGTAGGCCAGCTTCACCTTCTCGGGCTGGGTGTAGAGCACCTGGTTGGCGTCGTAATGCGCCTTGATCTCGTCCTCGCCGACCTCGATCTTGCCGGCGTAACGCGCGGCCGGGAACACCATGTAGCCGATGTCGCGCTTCTGGTTCTGCAGGCGCAGGAACTGCTGCACTTCCGTGGGCGTCGCGAAGGCCGTCTCGTTGACGGCCGCCTGCAACTGGCCGACCAGCAGGTCACGCCGCAGTTCCGCTTCGAAGCCCTGCGTGGTGTAGCCCTGGAGCCGCAGCGCCCGCTCGTAGGCCGCCGTCGAGAACTGACCGTCGTCGCCCTGGAACGCGGGAATGGAGCGAATCACCGAGGCGAGCTGCGCGTTGGAAACCCACAGGCCGTGCTCCAGCGCGGTCTGCACCAGCACCTCGCGTTCTATCAGGCTCTGCAGGATGGCCTCGCGCATGGGCGCTTCGGCGAACATTTCCGGACGGAAATTGGGACCCAACATTTCCTGCAGGCGCTGGCGCTGTTGCGAAACGGCGAACTGCAGCCGCTCCTTGGAGATATTGGCGTCATTGACCTGTGCCACCGGCACTTCCTTGCCTCCACCCAGGTATTCCTGGATGCCCCACAAGGCGAAGGTGATGACGATGAAGCCGACGATGATCCAGGCGATGATGCCTTGGGCACGTGCGCGGATGTACTGCAGCATAGAGACTTCCCGTGGTCGTAAAAAAAAAGGGCGCAACTGAGTGCACCCTTTTCTCTTAATGGCGGAGTGGACGGGACTCGAACCCGCGACCCCCGGCGTGACAGGCCGGTATTCTAACCGTCTGAACTACCACTCCGGACGTTGTTCCTATGGTGGGTGCTGAGGGACTTGAACCCCCGACCCTCGCCTTGTAAGGGCGACGCTCTACCAACTGAGCTAAGCACCCGAAAAACAAGGGTGGCTAATTTACAGCATCCTTCAGGCCTTTGCCAGCCTTGAAGGTGGGAACCTTGCTCGCCGCGATCTCGATGGTTTCGCCGGTCTTCGGATTGCGGCCGGAACGGGCGGCGCGCTCACGCACCACGAAGGTGCCAAAACCGACCAGGCTCACCTGTTCACCCTTCTTGAGAGCGCCTGCAATCGCATCAACCATTGCATCCACTGCACGAGCAGCTGCTGCCTTGGAAATGTCGGCACTTTCGGCTACTACGTCGACCAATTCCGATTTATTCACTGAGAGTTCCCCTTGGTTCTTCTAAAAAAAAACACCGCCTGATGTTTACAGGCGGCCGGGTTGTGGATGGGCTTTATACCAACTGGCTTCGCGCAGTGTCAAGGCGAAGCGGCCGGCATCGCCGGCCGCCCCGGTCCCGTTCAATGCGCGTGCAGTGTCGCACTTTCCTTGACGCCCTTGTCAGCCACTTCGACGCCTTCGGGCTGCTCCGGCAGCGGCGTCGGCGCATGGGTAAGCGCCACCTGCAGCACTTCGTCGATCCATTTCACCGGACGGATGTCGAGGTCCTTCTTGATGTTGTCCGGCACCTCTTCGAGGTTGCGGCGGTTCTCCTCGGGGATCACCACCACCTTGATGCCGCCGCGATGCGCCGCGAGGAGCTTCTCCTTCAAACCGCCGATGGGCAGGACTTCGCCACGCAGCGTGATCTCGCCGGTCATGGCCACGTCGGCGCGCACCGGGATGCCGGTGAGCGCGGAGACGATGGCCGTGCACATGCCAATGCCGGCGCTTGGACCGTCCTTCGGGATGGCGCCCTCCGGCACGTGCACGTGGATGTCCTGGCTCTCGTAGAAGTCCGGCTTGATGCCGAGCACCTTGGCGCGACTGCGCACCACGCTCATGGCCGCCTGGATGGATTCCTTCATCACATCGCCGAGCTGGCCCGTCACCGTGTGCTTGCCCTTGCCGGGCACGACCACCGTCTCGATGCTGAGCAGTTCGCCGCCGACCTCCGTCCAGGCGAGACCGGTGACCTGGCCCACCTGGTCCTTCTCCTCGGCCAGACCGTAACGGAAGCGACGCACGCCGAGATACTTCTCCAGCGTTTCATCCTTGACCACCACCTTCTCGGAAGGCGGCGTGAGCAGCACGTCCTTCACCACCTTGCGGCAGATCTTGGCGATCTCGCGCTGCAGGCTACGCACGCCGGCTTCCCGCGTGTAGAAGCGGATGATGCCGCGCAGCGCCTCGTCGGTGATCTCGAGTTCGCTCTCCTTCAGGCCGTTCGCCTTGATCTCCTTGGGCACCAGGTAACGACGGGCGATGTTCAGCTTCTCGTCCTCCGTGTAGCCGGCGATACGGATCACTTCCATGCGGTCGAGCAGCGGACCGGGAATGTTCATGGAATTGGCCGTGGCGACGAACATCACGTCGGACAGGTCGTAATCCACTTCCAGGTAGTGATCGCTGAAGGTGTTGTTCTGCTCCGGATCGAGCACCTCGAGCAGCGCCGAGGCCGGATCGCCACGGAAGTCCATGGCCATCTTGTCGATCTCGTCGAGCAGGAACAGCGGATTGCGCACACCCACCTTGGAAAGGTTCTGGATGATCTTGCCGGGCATGGAGCCGATGTAGGTGCGGCGATGACCGCGGATCTCGGCCTCGTCACGCACGCCGCCCAGCGACATGCGCACGAACTTGCGGTTCGTGGCGCGCGCGATGGACTGTCCGAGCGAGGTCTTGCCCACGCCCGGCGGCCCGACCAGGCAGAGGATGGGTCCCTTGAGCTTCTGCACACGCTGCTGCACGGCGAGATACTCGAGGATGCGTTCCTTCACCTTTTCGAGACCGTAGTGATCGGCTTCGAGGATCTCCTCGGCGCGCGCCAGGTCGATACTCACCTTGGTGCGCTTCTTCCAGGGCACGTTCACCAGCCAGTCGACGTAGTTGCGCACCACGGTCGCTTCCGCGGACATGGGCGACATCATCTTCAGCTTGGCGAGCTCGGCCTTGGCCTTGGCCTTGGCTTCCTTGCTCATGCCGGCCTTCTCGATCTTCTTTTCGAGTTCCTCGAGTTCGCTGGGGTGATCCTCCAGCTCGCCCAGTTCCTTCTGGATGGCCTTCATCTGTTCGTTGAGGTAGTACTCGCGCTGGCTCTTCTCCATCTGGCGCTTGACGCGACCACGGATGCGCTTTTCCACCTGCAGCAGATCAATCTCGCTCTCGAGCAGCGACATGAGATGCTCGAAGCGCTCGCGCAAATCGACGATCTCGAGGATCTTCTGCTTCTCCTCGATCTTGAGCGCCATGTGCGCCGCCACGGTGTCCACCAGGCGGTTGGCGTCGTCGATGCCGGACAGCGAACTCAGCACCTCGGGCGGCACCTTCTTGTTCAGCTTCACGTACTGGTCGAACTGGTTCATCACCGAGCGCGACAGCACTTCCGACTCGCGCTCGTCGATGAACGGCAGTTCGAGCACGTTCACCTGCGCCGAGAAGTACGAGGGATTGGGCAGGAAATGGATGATGCGCGCGCGCTGGGCGCCTTCCACCAGCACCTTGACCGTGCCGTCCGGCAGCTTGAGGAGCTGCAGGATGGTGGACAGGGTGCCGATGCGATAGATGTCCTCGGGCTTGGGGTCGTCCTCGCTGGCGCTCTTCTGGGCGACCAGCAGGATCTGCTTGTCGGCCGCCATGGCCGCCTCAAGGGCACGAATGGACTTGTCGCGGCCGACGAAGAGCGGAATGACCATGTGGGGATAGACCACCACATCCCGCAGCGGGAGTACGGGAATGGCCTGAAACTGCTGACTGACTTCAGACGTTTTGTCTTGCTGCTCCATCTCGGAGTTACCTCACTGGCGGCGGGCCGCGTGAAATTCCTAGTAGTGCGCTATGGCTTTCCTACTATAAGGACGGGCACGAACGCTTTCAAGGAAGGATGTGCCGCAATATACGGCAAGCGGCGGCAAAAAGGGCGTGCCCGGCGTCACCGGGCACGGCTTTCTTACTCGGTCGCGACGGCGGGGGCGTCCGATCCGTCGTAGATCATCAGGGGCTTGGAATCGCCGTTGATGACGCCGTCGTCAATAACGACCTTGGAGACATCCTTCAGGGAAGGCAGGTCGTACATCACGTCCAGCAACGTCCCTTCAAGGATGGAACGCAGGCCGCGGGCTCCGGTCTTGCGCTCCATCGCCCGGCGGGCGACGGCCTTGAGCGCGTCCTCGCGGAACTCCAGTTCGACCCCTTCCATGTCGAAGAGTTTCTGGTACTGCTTGGTGAGCGCGTTGCGCGGCTCGGTGAGGATCTGCATGAGCGCGGCCTCGTCCAGCTCGCTCAGGGTCGCCACCACCGGCAGACGGCCGACGAACTCGGGGATGAGCCCGAACTTGATGAGGTCCTCGGGCTCGACGTTCTGCAGCAACTCACCCACCCCGCGCTTGTCATCCTTGCTGCGCACCTCGGCCGCGAAGCCGATGCCGCTCTTTTCGGTACGGTCGCGCACGATGCGATCCAGCCCGGCGAACGCGCCGCCGCAGATGAACAGGATGTTGGTGGTGTCCACCTGCAGGAATTCCTGCTGGGGATGCTTGCGCCCGCCCTGGGGCGGCACCGAGGCGATGGTGCCCTCGATGAGCTTGAGCAGCGCCTGCTGCACGCCCTCGCCCGAGACGTCGCGGGTGATGGACGGGTTGTCGGACTTGCGGGAGATCTTGTCGATCTCGTCGATGTACACGATGCCCGTCTGCGCCTTCTCGACGTCGTAGTCGCACTTCTGCAGCAGCTTCTGGATGATGTTCTCCACGTCCTCGCCCACGTAACCGGCCTCGGTCAGCGTGGTGGCGTCGGCGATGGTGAAGGGCACGTTCAGCAGCCGTGCGAGCGTCTCGGCCAGCAGGGTCTTGCCGCTGCCGGTAGGGCCGATGAGCAGGATGTTGCTCTTGGAGAGTTCGACGTCATCGCCCTTGCGGTTACCCGATTCCAGGCGCTTGTAGTGGTTGTACACGGCCACGGAGAGCACCTTCTTGGCGCGCTCCTGATCGATGACGTACTCGTCCAGAATGCTCTTGATCTCGCGCGGGGTGGGCAGCTTGCTCCGTGAGGTCGCCGCCGACTCCTCCTGCACCTCCTCGCGGATGATGTCGTTGCAGAGCTCCACGCACTCGTCGCAGATGAACACGGAAGGCCCCGCGATCAGCTTGCGCACCTCGTGCTGGCTCTTGCCGCAGAACGAGCAATAGAGCAGTTTCCCGCTCTCGCCGCCCGTCCCTTTCGTATCGTCGCTCATGACCTTCCTCGCGAATGGTGCCCTTGCTTACAAAATGCAGCGGATCGCTCAATTTTTCAAGCGCCCGCGGCCGATCCCGCGGGGCAGATTCCCCGCGGGGATCAGGCTTTTACGGCTATTCCGCGGCCTTGCCGGCGCGACGCTCCAGGACCGCGTCAACCAGGCCGTAGTCCACCGCCTGCTGACCGCCCATGAAGTTGTCGCGCTCGGTATCGTTACGGATCTTCTCGATGGGTTGTCCCGTGTGCTTGGCAAGGATCTGGTTGAGGCGCTCGCGGGTGTACAGCATCTCGCGGGCATGTATCTCCACGTCCGTGGCCTGGCCCTGGAAGCCGCCCCAGGGCTGGTGAATCATGATGCGCGAATGGGGCAGGCAATAGCGCTTGCCCGGCGCGCCGCCCGCCAGCAGCACCGCACCCATGCTGGCCGCCTGGCCCAGGCACATGGTGGACACCTGCGGCTTGATGAACTGCATGGTGTCGTAGATGGAAAGGCCTGCACTGACCGAGCCGCCGGGCGAATTGATGTACAGATGGATGTCCTTGTCCGGGTTCTCCGACTCAAGGAACAGCAACTGCGCAACAATCAGGTTGGCCATGTGGTCTTCCACGGGACCCACCACGAAAACCACACGTTCCTTGAGGAGACGTGAATAGATGTCGTATGCCCGCTCGCCCCTGGAGGTCTGTTCGACCACCATAGGCACCAGGCCCAGGTTGTTGATCTCGTGCGTGCGGCTCATGGATTCGTTTTCCGCTGATTGAAAGCTCGTTGCTTAGACGCGGGCTGCGTTGGCGTGGTTCATCACCTCGTCAAAGCTCCGCTCCACCGTACCCGCCCCGGACTTCTCGAGCACCCACTCGACGACCTGATCTTCGAGCACGAGCGACTCCACCTCCGACAAGCGACGTTTATCAGAGTAGTACCACTTGATTACTTCTTCAGGATGCTCGTAGGAGGCGGCCAGCTTCTCCACCTGGGCGCGTACCGCTTCCGGGCTCACCTTGATGCCGTTGCTCTTGATGAGCTCGGACAGGATGAGGCCGAGGCTGACGCGGCGGCGGGCCTGGGGCTCGAACATGGCGGGGTCGAGGTCCAGGTGCTTGCCCTTGGGCACGTGCATGTTCTGGCGCATCTGGTCCATGAGGGCCCCCGCTTCGCTCTCCACCAGGGCCTTGGGCAGCTCCACCTGGTTGATTTCAAGCAGCTTGTCCATCACGGCCTGCTTATTGGCCGCCTTGAGCGCCTGCTCCAGTTCGCGCTCCATGTTCTTGCGGACCTCGGCCCGCAGGGCGTCCGCGCCGCCCTCGGCGATGCCAAAGCCCTTGGCGAAGGACTCGTCCACTTCGGGCAGGTGCGGCTCCTCCACCTGATGGACCTTGATGGCGAACTGGGCCGCCTTGCCGGCGATGTCCTTGTAGCCGTAGTTCTCGGGGAAGGTCACGTCGATGGTGCGCTCCTCACCGGCCTTGGCGCCGGTCAGGCCATCCTCGAAGCCCGGGATCATGGCGCCGCCGCCGAGCACCACGGGCACGTTCTTGCCCTCGTTGCCCTTGAACGGCTGGCCGTCGATGGTGCCGGTGAAGTCGATGGTCACCCGGTCGCCCGAGGCGGCGGCGCGGTCGACGACCGTCCACTGGGTGCGCTGCTTGCGCAGGTTCTCGATGACGCGCTCCACGTCGGCATCGGCCACCTTGGCGCTGACGCGCTCCACCTTGACGCCCTCCACCGGGGCCAGCTTCACCTCCGGAAACACCTCGAAGGTGGCCACGTATTCCAGACCGGCGCCGGGCGCCACGTTCTTGGGCTCGATGCTGGGGTAGCCGGCAGGGCGCAGGTTCTGCTGGGTCACGGCCTCGTACCAGGTGGACTGCACCACGTCACCGATCACTTCCTCGCGCACCTGCGCGCCGTACTGCTGCTCGATGACCTTCATGGGCACCTTGCCCGGACGGAAACCCTTGACGCGGGTGGTGCGCGCCAGGCGGGCGAGACGGTTCTGCACTTCCGTGGCGACGCGCTCTTCCGGGACCTGCACGGTCATGCGGCGTTCGAGAGTCCCGGTCGATTCAACTGAAACCTGCATCTGAATTCCTCACAAAATTGGGCTGCTGGTGGATTCTTTCGTGGTGCGGCGGGGGCGACGCCCCGGAAAGGGCCCCCGTGCACCGGCGGCAAAAAGCGCACGCCCAGGGGACGGATGCACGCCGGTGTCGGGCCCGGGAACGCGCCAGCCGTTCAGCCATGGCGCCCGTTCCGCCTCGCCCACCCGGAAACGGCGCATCATAAAGGTTCTGGCCTTTGGGCGAAAGGCTTGCGGGCGGGGCCGGCAAGGTCCGGAAAGGCCCGCGGAAGCCGGTCAATCGCCCTCCGGACTCACACGGGATGAACACGGTCGCGCGCACCCGTTTCCGTTGGACCATGCACAGGCGCAGGGTTCTGCCAGTCCGGAGGAATCGCCGCCGCGAACGGGAATGGCTGCGAAGCGGTCATAGTGTGATTCCGTTCGCATTCCTGACACATCCAGCCATGTGCGGCCGCTTCTCCCAGTCCCTTCCGGCCAGCGCCTACGCCGACCATCTCGGCCTCACCGAACCGGTCGAGGATCGACCCGGCCGGTTCAACATGGCCCCTTCCCTGCCCGTGGCCGTGATCACGCGCCGCGGGACGTCCAGCGCTCATGTTGACTGGTGCACCTGGGGATTCGTGCCCCGCTGGGCGCGCGACCCGCACGCCCTGAAAACCCGCCCCATCAACGCCCGCATCGAGACCGTCGCCGACAAGCCCATGTTCCGCGACGCCTGGCGGCGCGGTCAGCGCGGCCTGGTGCCGGTCGACGGGTTTTACGAATGGCGCACGGAGAACCGCAGGAAACAGCCCTGGTTCATCCGGCGGCGCGACGGCGCGCCCCTGCTCCTGGCCGCGCTGTGGGAGGCCCGGGGCCCGGACCGGTCGCTCTCCTGCACACTCCTGGTGGGTCCGCCCAATCCACTGGTGGCCCGGTTCCACGACCGCATGCCCGTGATCGTCGCAAGGGATGCGGCGGACCGCTGGCTCGATCCGAACCTGTCGCCCGAGGCCATCGCCGCCATCACGGCACCCTGTGCAGCGGAGTTGCTGGAAGCCTATCCGGTGAGCATGCGGGTGAACAAGCCGGACAACGACGGGCCGGAATGCATCGTTCCGGTATCGCTGTGATCGCGGGAGAGGTGGATGGTGCGAAAGGAGGGACTCGAACCCTCACGGCAAGGCCACTGGAACCTAAATCCAGCGCGTCTACCAGTTCCGCCACTTTCGCAGGCAGGCGGAGTATAGCGCGGTGCCCTTGCGGGCATCGCGCGCATGCGGGCTGCACAAACGAAAACAGCCGCGCAAGGCGGCTGTCTCTTGTTTTTTGGTGGGCCGCGTAGGACTCGAACCTACGACCAAGAGATTAAGAGTCTCCTGCTCTACCAACTGAGCTAGCGGCCCCGCTAGAAGCCGCGCATTTAACCAGAACACCTTTGGGCCGTCAACACCCAGTTTCGATTTTCCTGCGGTGTTATGATGGCCGCGCTCTCCCTGGAAATTACGCACGTGGTGTTACCGCTCGTCACTGCGCTGCTCCTGGGGCTGTTCAGCACGGTCCATTGCATCGGCATGTGCGGCGGCATCAGCGGCGCGCTCACTTTCAGCCTGCCGGAGGAGGTGCGTCGGGACAATGCGCGCCTCGGCCTGTTTCTCACCTGCTACAACGCCGGACGCATCTTCAGCTATGCGGCTGCCGGCGCACTGGTCGGCTATCTGGGCGGCACGGTCTACGCCGCCGTGAGTCCGGCGGGCGGTTACACCGTCATCCAGACGGCCGCGGCCCTGCTCATGGTCGCCGTGGGCCTGTACGTGGGCGGCTGGTTTCCCCGCTTCGCGGCGCTGGAACGCATCGGCATCCCCGTCTGGCGCCGGCTCGAACCCATCGGCAGGCGCCTTATCCCCGTACGCCATCCGGTGCAGGCGCTCACCTACGGCGTAATCTGGGGCTGGCTGCCCTGCGGGCTGGTCTACACCGCCCTGCTGTTCACCGCCACCGCCGGCGGTCCCCTGGAAGGCGCCCTGTTCATGGCCGCGTTCGGACTGGGGACTTTACCCGCGGTGATGGGGGCCGGTATCCTCTCGGACAAGCTGCGCCGCCTTTCCCGCCGCCCCGGCGTGCGGCAGGTGGCCGGGGTGGCCCTGGTGGTGCTGGGACTGGCCGGTGTGTTGTTTGGCGGTTGGCTGCACGGCACGGCGCCGTTGTCTTCCGAACATCAAGCCCTGGAATGTCGCGATGAACGTTTTTGAAGCTTCCCTGCTCGGCGAATCACCCGAATTCCTGGCGGCCGTGCGATCGGCCCAGGTGGCTGCGGCGACCGACGTGACCGTGCTGCTGCTCGGCGAAAGCGGCACCGGCAAGGAGATGCTGGCGCGCGCCATGCACGAAGGCAGCCGCCGCAGCGAACGGCCCTTCATGGCCATCAACTGTGCCGCCCTGCCCGAGGCCCTTGCCGAGTCCGAACTCTTCGGCCATGCCAAGGGGGCCTTCACGGGGGCCTTGTCGGCCTCGTCCGGACGCATCCGCGCCGCGGAAGGCGGCACCCTGTTCCTCGACGAAGTGGGCGAACTGCCCCTCGCCATCCAGGCCAAGCTGCTGCGCTTCCTGGAGACGGGCGAGGTCCAGCCCGTGGGCGAGACCGCCAGCCGGCGCGCCGACGTGCGCATCATCGCCGCCACCCATCGTGACCTCCACCGGGAAGTCCAGGCGGGCCGGTTCCGCGCCGATCTCTACTACCGGCTCAACGTCATCCCGCTGGAACTGCCGCCGCTGCGCGAGCGTACCGGCGATATCCCGCTGCTGCTGTCCGCCTTCACCTCGCAACTGAGCCGCCAGCACGGCCTCGACCGCCCGCTCTATCAGGCGGACACCCTGGCGATGCTCGAGCGCTACAGTTGGCCGGGCAACGTGCGTGAGCTGCGCAACCTGTGCGAACGCATGGTGATCCTGTTCGCCGGCCGCCGCGTGACGCCACAGAACCTTCCCCACGAGATCCGCAACGAGGGCCGCGGCGCAGACACTGCGGGATTCGTGCTCCCCACCGGCGGCATCCACCTCGAGGCGCTGGAACAGACCATGATCCGCCAGGCCCTTGAGCGCACCCAGGGCAACCGCAGCCGCGCCGCCCGCCTGCTCGGCCTGACGCGCGACACGCTGCTCTATCGCCTGAAGAAATACGCCATCGGTTGAGGGATAACCACGGAGGCCACGGAGGAAGAAATTTCCATTTTCTCCGTGACCTCTGCGGTCAATCCTTCCACCGAATTTGAACAGACGTTCGCCCACGATGTGGGCTCCTACGGATGCACGGACAACCACGGAAAAACCATCATGTTTTCTCCGTGGCCTCCGTGGTTGATCTTCCAGCCCGGCCGGCTCAGTGAGACATATGGCCGTGGTCATGGCCCATGGCCATGCCTTCGCCCTTGCGCATCTCGAACGCGACCGGCAGGGTCGCGCCGTCGTCGAACTCCAGCACCACTTCCACCTTGTCGCCGGCCTTGAGCGCCTGCCTGGGGCCGATGAGCATGATGTGCAGGCCGCCGGGCTGCATCTTCACTTCGCTGCCTGCGGCGATCTCGATCTTCTCCTGCTGCACCATCTTGGCCACGTTGTCTTCCACGATGGTCTTGTGCAGTTCGACCTTGTCCGCGACGGCGCTGCGCGCGGCCACCAGGGTGCGCGCCTTGTCGGAACCGTTGTGCAGGGTGGCGAAGGCGCCCAGGGCCATGGCGTTGGGCGGGGCCTCGCGGATCCACGGGTCCTTCACCATGAAATCGGCGGCCGAGGCGGCACCGGCGAACAGGGCGATGCCCAGGAACAGAGCTTTCGACATTTTCATACGTTCTCCCCAACAGTAGGTGCAGTCGTTGATCAGAAATCGATGGTGGCCTTCACCCAAACCAGGCGGCCCGGTTCGTTGACACGTTCGGTCTGCTCGAAACCGATGATGGCGGTCTCGTCGCCGGCGCGGCTCAGATGCTCGGCATAGGTTTCATCGAGGACGTTGTCCACGCCCGCCGTCAGCTTCACATGCGCGGTGGGGCGATAGGCGGCGTTCAACGATACCACGGTGAAGCCGTCGCTCTCAGCCACATCCTTTCCGGCGATGCCGCCGCGGCCGATGTCCACGCGGTCCTGTTCGGCCACCCAGCGCACCAGCACCCCTGCCGCCCAGGTGCGGTCGTCGTAACCCAGGTTGAGCCTGGCCTCCAGCGGCGGGACCTGGGCGAGCGCCACCTCGTCGGTCTCGTTTTCGCCGATGACATGCGCCAGCGTCGCGCGCACCGTCCAGTGGGGCGAGAAGCTGTAGGCGGCGTCGGCCTCGAAGCCGTACAGCCTGGCGTCCACATTCCTGGCGATGCCGGCCGGCGGAGGCGTGGGTTTCTGCGTCCAGTCGATGAGGATGAAATCATCCACCCGGGTGTAGAAGGCCGACAGCGTCGCATCCAGCGGACCGCTGCGGAAAGCGGCGCCCAGATCGATTTGCGTGCTCTTTTCCGGATCGATGTCGAAGGTGCGCGCGCGCTCCCAGTAGTCGGGGGCGCGTTCCGCATGCCCGATGCCCGCGAGCAGGCGCCACGCATCCGACAGCGCATGTTCATAGCGCACGAATCCGCCGCGGGTGGTGTCCTCGTCGTCGGTGCCCGGCGCCGCGCTCCTGGCCCCGCGCTCCGCCGTCGCCGTGACCCGATCGACCCGCACGCCCGCAGCGAAGGTGTCGCTGGCACCCACGGCGTGTTCCAGCTCGGCGAACAGACCCGCCTGCTCGAACGACAGGTCCGGCGCCCGCGGCAACACGCTCACGTCGGGTCCCATGCGCAGGCTGTGCTCGTCGCTGCGGTAATCCGCGCCCACCGTGAGCAGGGTACGTTCGCTGATCGCCAGTTCGCCCACCAGGCGCGCGCCGTTCGTCTCCCGATCCGGGTTGCTCTCCATGGGCATCATCATGGGCGGCAGCGTACGCAGGCTGAAGTTGTCCATCACGTGGTCCACGTAGCTATGGTAGTACTGCGCCTCGATGCGTTGCACCAGCGGCGACAGGTTGGCGCGGGAGGCCTTCACGCCCCAGGCCTCGCGCTCGAACACCACACCGTCCATGGCGCGATCGGCGTAGGCGGCCTCGCCGTCGGAACGATCCACGTTGAATTCCACGCGGGTGTCCTCGTCGGGGGTCCAGCCCGCGATGGCCGTGCCGCTCCAGCGTTCGTACTCGGAGTGCACCTCGTTGCCGTCGCCGTCCTCGTAGTTGTCCGATTGCGAGCGCGTGCCGATGATGCGCAGGAAACCCTGCGAGGCTCCGCCCGTGAAATCCACCATCTGGTCGTTGCGGCCGAAGCTGCCCACCATGCCGCTGGCCATGAAGCGCGTGCCGGCCTCTTCGAAGCGCGGCGTGATACGCTCGAACAGGACCGTTCCGGCCACGTTGCCGCCGCCGTAGAGCACGCTCTGGGGGCCTTTCAGCACGGTAACCTTGTCGAAGGATTCCGGATAGGTGTAGGCCGTGGGCGGGTCCATGCGCTGACCGCAGCCACCGAAGACGTAGGCGCCGTCCTGCACGATGTTCAGGCGCGAGCCGCCCAGGCCGCGAAAGACCGGATCACCTGAAGTACCGCCCTTGCGCACGCTGGAAAATCCGGGAATGTTCTTGAGGAAGTCTGCGCCGTCGCCCGCGGGCACCGGTTGCCGCGGCGCCTTGGGATCCGTCTCCACGGTGAGCGGGTCGGACATGGCCGGCGCAGTGACGACCATTTCGCCCAGATAGTTCACCCCGTCCTCCTGGGCCATGGCGGCCAAGGGGACCAGGGTGCCGGCGGCAAGTGCCATCCATCTTTTCATCGCATTTCACTCCACATGTAGACGTCGGACTGATTCTCTGGTTTTACCTGCGCGCTTATCCGTCAGGGATCAGCGCGCCGACTTCAGGCTGAATTCCATGCCGAAGCTGACCGGCAGCGGCAGCGAAAGCCCTTCCGGCGGCACGGGCAGCGGCAGTGCCGAATTCACCGCATCGCAGGCCGCGCTTTCCAGCAGGGCGGGTCCCGACGTGCAGCGCAGTCCTGCCACGCCGCCCGCCTCCACCACCATGAAACTCACGTGCACGCGCCCTTCCACGCCACGCCGCCGTGCGATGGGTGGATAGAACTTGTGCGACTCGATGTGCGCCATGAGGAGTTGTTCGTACTCCCGACGCACGTCGGCGAGGGACGCAGCCTGGGCCATGGAGGCCACGGCTTCGGCCGTCTCCTCGGACGTCACCGGTGCACTCACTGCGGCGGGTTCGGGCTGCGCTTCGGGAGGTGTTTCCTCCATCGGCGACTCCGCAGGTTCGGTGCGTTCGACGAGCGGGCGCTTCGGCTTGGGCGGTCGGGGTTTCTCGGGCACCGGCGCCGGGGTTTCCACGGCCTTGGCCGCCGGCACCGCAGGCGACGCCACCGAGCGGAAGCTCAGGCGCACGGCCTCGCGGCTCGGCTTGCCGTCGGGGCGACCGGCCTCCATCGTGGCCTCGTAGAGCACGGCACCGTGCACCAGTGCGGACAATGCCAGTGCCACGGCCCACTGCCGTTGGGCGGCATGCATCACGGTTGCTCGGTGAGGATGTCCACGCCGCTCGCCCCGGCCGCGCGCGCGGCGTCGAGCACGATCACCAGATCGCTCAGCGGCACTTCGCGGTCGCCGCGCAGTTGCACGTTCTTGTCCGTTCGCCGCGCCAGTTCCTCGCGCAGCACCCCGCCCAGTG
The DNA here is from genome assembly GCA_050179875.1 of Thiohalomonadaceae bacterium. Taxonomy (GTDB): domain Bacteria; phylum Pseudomonadota; class Gammaproteobacteria; order Thiohalomonadales; family Thiohalomonadaceae; genus JALOAT01. The sequence goes on along the minus strand of JBFXES010000019.1, from coordinate 2,338 downwards.
TGCCCTTCTCCACGATGTGCTCGTGCAACAGGATGTGACCTTCACGGGACACCACCAACTCCAGGCGATCCTGCAGTGCCTCGCTGCCGCTGCTCGCCTCGGGAAGTTCGATGGGTAGGGTCTCCTCACGCACGAAATGGGACGTGAGCATGAAGAAGATCAGCAGCAGGAACACCATGTCGATGATGGGCGTCAGGTCGAACGCCTTGCCCACCCGGCGGCGGCCTTCAAACTGCATCGGCAATGGCCTCGCGGTGATGGGTGACGGGACCTTCGTCCAGGTTCACCCCGTGCGGCAGAGTCTCAAGCACCAGCGATGCATAGGTGCGCATGGCATGGGCGCGGCGATCGGCGAGACCTTCCAGCATGTGCAGCAGGAGCAGTGTTGGAATCGCCACGGCGAGGCCCACGCCGGTGGTGATCATGGCCTCCCAGATACCGCCGGCGAGCGCCTGTGCGTCCACGCGCCCGCCCGCGGATTCGATCACCATGAAGGCCTTGATCATGCCGGTGACGGTACCGAACAGGCCGAGCAGCGTGGCGGTATTGCCCAGGATGCCGAGGGTGCGGAAGCCGCGCTCCATCTGTTGCAGTTCATCGGACCCGACACGCGTCGCCACACGCGTCAGGTCCTGCACGCCCTCGCTGTTGGCCTGTACCAGTGCGCGCATGAGCCGCGCTTCCGGGCCGCTGGTGCCGGCCAGCACGCGGTGGTCATCGCCGCGACGCAGGGCATCGATCAGCTCGTGTTCGAACCCGGCCGGCAGACGGCCCAGCCGGACGAAGTGAAACAGGCGTTCGAACACGATGGCGAGCGCCACCACCGAATAGCCGAACAGGATCCAGGCGATGGGACCGCCCTTGTCGAGAATCTCGATGACGCTCATGGTTTCATCCAACCCAGAAGAGTGACGGTGCCGAGTGCCACCAAGGACAGACCGGCACCGGTTTCCACATGGTCGCGCCAGTGCGCGAGGTGGGCACGCACCTGCATGCCGAAGCGCGCCATCAGGGCGCCGAAGACGATGGACGGCACCACGACCGCACCGAGTCCGAATGCCAGACCGAGGCTCCCCCCCGCGCCCGGATCCGCCGTGGCGGCCGACGCAAGCAGTACCGTGCCGAGCGGCAGACAGGGATTGAAGGCCATGCCGGCGCCCATGACGAACAGCCACCAGGGGAGTGGCCGGGCAGCGCGCCGCAACACGCTCTCGCGCGCGGGCTTCGCATTACAGCCCCGCTTCGGGCGCATCAACGACAATCCGGCCATCACGGTGGCGCCGCCCAGCAGCCAGGCCGCCAGGGACGCATCCACCCGTTGTGTCACGGCATTGCCCGCCGCGCCGGCGAGCGCGCCGAGCGAGGCGTAGCCGATCACGCGGCCCAGCGAGAACGGCACGACCGTGCGCCAGCCGCTGCCTTCGTGCAGGAACACCGGGCCGAGGTACGGCAGGCAGGCGATGTTGCAGGCGCCGGCGCCGTAGACCAGCCCCATAGTGAGTGCGGCGGCGAATCCGAGGGTGACGGGTTCCATCACGCCCTCCCCTTCCGCGCGCGCCACCACGCCAGCAGGGTGTGGCCCTCCCACTTCGACTGCGCCTTCTTGCGCGTCTTGAAATACGCGGGATCGGCGCGCAGCACGGGCACAAAGGCGTACTTCAGTTGCAGCACGTCCTTGTCCGGGCAGAACTCCACACAGCGGCCGCACAAGGTGCAGTCCTCGAAGGTGACATCCTTCTTCGTCATCTCCGTGTGGATCTCGCGGATGTCCATGGGACAGGCCTGCGCGCACAGCCCGCACTTCTCGCAGCGCGGTTTGGCGTTCTTGATCAGGCGCACGAGGCCGAGCTTGCGGAACAGCGCGTGCATGGCGAGCATGGGGCACACGCGGCAGAACGGCTGGCGCATTTTCATGGACAGCGACGCGGTCAGCCCGAACAGCAAGGCGCCGGTGAGCGAGAGCACCAGGGCGCCGGCTGAAGACGTGTCCACCACCAGTTGCGAGCCGTTGCCGCTGGCCAGCGTGGTGAGGATGCGGCTGGGGCAGATGCTGCAGTAGGGGGAACCGAGGGAGTGATCGAGCAGCCCCACGCCGGCGAACACGGGGATGACGAACACCAGGAATACCAGCGCCAGCCATTTCACCGGACGAATGCGACGCACGGCCGCTGCCGACAGGGAGGCGGCGCGCGCCAGGCCCAGCTTCTGCCCAAGCATGCCCATCACTTCCTGGAAGAACCCCAGCGGGCAGATCCAGCCGCAGAACGCCTTGTTGAGCAGCACGAACAACACCAGGAACGTGCCCAGGGTGATGAGCGTGGGCATCAGCGCAGCGAGC
>JBFXES010000018.1:0-29421 GCA_050179875.1 Thiohalomonadaceae bacterium | reverse complement strand
CTTGAGCAATACGTCCCATTCTTCCTGCGTGAATCCGGCGGCCACATCGTTCATGGATTTTCCTAACGTTTGATCTTGAGGCCGTCGAGCAGCTTGCCGGCTTCTTTCTTGAGCTTGTCTTCCTGGGTCTTCACCAGGACACGCTGGCGCTCTTCCAGGGCCCGCTTGTGGCGATCCAGTTCGGCCTGCGCCTTGTTCAGCTCGCCCTGGTAGGCGGCGAGCTGCGTCTTGATCTGCCGCTCGGCGGCGGCGAACTGCGTGTCGAGCGCGGCGCGTTCGCCGGCGATGCGCTCCCGCACCAAGGACTCCGCCCGCGCCCGCGCGGCATCGACGCCCGCCTGCAACTGGCGCTGGAATCCCGTCGCCAGCCGGGTGCCGAGATTGCTGTCCAACTGCCAGCGCAGGGCTTCCCAGGTACCGGATACCCGCGCCGACAATTCCACGGGGTCAATGTCCGCCACGGCACGCTGCACCACCTGCTGCACCAGCGGCGAGCGCGCGGCGATGCGATAGTCCACGTCGGTGAACGCGCTCTGCAGCGACAAGGCCACCTGGTCGCCGTTCAGGTCCAGTTCGACGCGCGCGCCGGCAACGGCGCGTTCCAGGCCCAGGGTCAGGGCATCGCCGCTCACCAGTGCGCGACCCGCGACCGGATAGGCGCCCACCGCGGCCAGCAGCCGCTCGCGCGGCACCTCGCCGCTGCGATCGATCAGCAGTTCCGCACTGGCCGCGCGCACGCCGTGCGCCGGGAAGTCGCCCTTGAGGCGCGCCACGCTGGGACGTCCGAGCACGGCCGGTTCGGTGGTGAAATCGAGCAGTTCACCGCTCACTTCGCCGGCGAAACCGGCGGCATCCGGCTGCGAGCTGATCACCGCGCGCTTGAGCCAGAAGCGCGGATAGGCATCGGCACGACCGAACGCGTAATCGGTGCCGCTGGCGCGCGGGTGGGGCGTAGGCCGCATGGCCCTCTTCTCCTCGACGCTCCGTTTGGGCGGCATGTAGGTGCGCGCGCGCTCCGCATAGCCGTGTGCCGTGGCGACCTTGTCCACCACGTCTGCGCCGAACAGGGCGCGCGAGAGGTTGGCGGTGTCCAGCTTGGGCAGGCTGAAGTGCGCCTGCAGTGCGGCGACATCCTCGCGCACCACCTTGTCCAGATCGGCCCAGGCGGCACGCCAGGCCGTCGCGTCCGCACCGAGCGTATCGCCGGCCTCGCGCAGGTTGTTGCGATGCGTTTCCAGTTCCTTGCGGATGGCGTCCAGTTCGCGCAGCGAGTCCTGCACCTCCTGCACGTTGCGGAAGCCGTCGAGCTTCACCGCGCGCAGGCGCGCCTGCAGGGCCTGCACCGTATCCGGCGCAGGCAGGGCCGCGATGCGCTCGCGCCAGCGGGCCTCCTTGCGCGCCAGTTCCGCCTGCAATTCGCCGAGGCGGGCGTGGCTCTTCAGGTCATCGCCCAGGCGCGACAGTTGCGCCGCCGGATCGGCGCCCTCGGCGAGAGCAATGAGATCGCCGAACACGTTGTCCGCCAGTTGCTCCTTGAAGGCGGCGACCACGCGCGCGCCGGTACCCTCCCCGGCGGGCTCAGGTGGCAGCACGCGCCCCGGCGACGCGCGCGGCGTGTTGACGCCCACCTGCAACACCTCGGCGTGTTCCACCACCACCTTGGCGCGCAGCAGCGCGTCCCACGACATGGCAAACCGCACCGTGCCGATGCGGAGCAGATTCCTGTCCGGCGCATCGGCATCGGTCACCTGGATGTCACGGATCTCCACGGCGGCCTCGCGCCAGCGGGTCTCCAGCTTCGCGATGTTCACCTCCGCGCCGTTGGCGTGCGTGGCCACGAATTCCAGCCCGCGCCGCAGATGGCCGTCCAGAAACAGCACGCCGTAGAGCCATGCCAGCCCCACCACCATGAGCAGGGGGACGATGGCCTCCAGGCGTATGGGCCCCTGGCGCCGGGGCTTAGCCGTAGAGTTCTGCATACTTCTGGTACCACTTGTAGAAGGGCGTCGCATGCCACAGCTTCCACACCCGCGTCTCGCGCAGGCGGGCCGCCACGGTGGCGCGATAGGCGTTCACCAGCCGCCGCGCCAACAGGAACACGAACGGCGCCAGCGCAATGCTGACCACGCCCGCGCCCAGGGTGATGCTGTTGTAGAAACGCGTGAGCGGCACCAGGGGCATGTGGTACAGGGTGGTGAACAGCGGCGTCAACGCCTCGGCCTCCAGCAGGGCCACACCCACGGCGTGATGCAGCGGATCGAGCAGCCAGGCGACGAAGGCGAAGAAGAAGGCCGATATCAGCGCCGCACCCACCTGGATGCGGAACAGGAACAGCACCACGATGACGAGCACGGTCTGCAGCGAGAAGGCCGGGGCGAAGCCGAGGATCAGCCCGCAGGCCACGCCGGCGGCAATGGCGTTGGCCCCGGTATCGGAATTGAGCAGGCGGATGAGTTCGAAGATCTGCCTGAGCAGGTAGGGCATCGCGGTTCCTCCACGACGTGAAAGCGCGTTAGGAGACCACAGGCCTCCGGGGAGCGTCAATCGACGGGCGCCGGATCTGCGAGCCCCCTCACCCGGCCTCGCCCGACCTGCGCGGCGTTTCATGCGGCATCGGCACTTCGCGCAGGAAGAAGGCGCCGAGCCCGAACAGCACCAGCAAGGTCAGCAGCGACAGGCGCGGGTTGCCCGTGGCGAGGCTGGTCCAGCCCACCAGGAAGGGCCCGAGGATGGCCGCGAACTTGCCCATGATGTTGAAGAAGCCGAAGAACTCGGCGGATTGCGCGGGCGGGATGAGGCGCGCGTAGAGCGAGCGGCTCAGGGACTGCACACCGCCCTGCACCAGGCCGATGACCAGCGCGAGCAGATAGAACTCCCATTCCGACTGCATCTGGGTGGCCCAGATCACCACGCCCGTGTACACGATGAGCGCGACATAGATGCCGCGCTTGGGGCCGTGGCGGGCGCCCAGGCGTCCGAACACCAGGGCCGCCGGAAAGCCCACGAACTGCACCAGCAGCAGCGCCACGATGAGACTGTCGGAGGAAAATCCCAGGGCGAGGCCGTAGTCCACCGCCATGCGGATGATGGTGTCCACGCCGTCGATGTAGCACCAGTACGCCACCAGGAACACTGCGACCGGACGCAGGGCTCGCACCTGGCGTACGGTGGCAAGCAACTGCCGCAGGCCGGCGCGCACCGCGCCCCGCTCCACATGGGCCTTGCGCTCGCGCACCAGCATGAACAGCGGAACGGAAAACACCAGCCACCATACGGCCACGGTGACGAAGGACCAGCGCACCGCCTCCGCCGCGTCGGCGAGGCCGAACACGCCGGGAGCCAGGGTCATGGCCACGTTGAGGGCGAACAGCAGGCCCCCGCCCAGATAGCCCAGGGCGAAACCGAGCGCCGACACCGCATCGAAATTGCTGTCGTTGGCCACGTCGAGCAGCAGCGCGTCGTAGAAGATGAGACTGCCCGCAAAGCCGACCGTGGCGAGCACGTACAGGGCCGAGGCCGTGGTCCAGTCGCCCTGCGACACGAACCAGAGGCCCGCCGTGGGTACGATGCCCAGCAGGGCGAAAGCGCCGAGGAAACGCTTGCGCGCCCCACCCCGATCGGCAATGGCCCCGAGCAGCGGCGCGAACAGCACCACGATGAGGCTGGAACCGGAGTTGGCCACCCCTAACCAGAAGGTACTTTCCGTGACGTCGTGCCCGGCGCTCCAGTACTGCTTGAAGAAGACCGGGAAAAAGCCCGCCATCACCGTGGTGGCGAAGGCGGAATTGGCCCAGTCGTACAGGGCCCAGGCATAGATGCGTGCGCGATCGGGCGACATGGGGCGGCACGATACCACGACTGCGCCGCCTCGGGTTGAGTCCGCTAATGAACGCAAAAGGGCTGTGCTGCAGGGAAGGGAAGGGAAGGCGATCCCATCCGTCGCGCTGCTGATCACTAACCTCTCCCCATGCGTCATTTGCGTTCATTGGCGGACTTTCCATATCCCGGCTGCCACTGACTCAGACAGTCACGTAGCCGCTGCGCGGCAACGTGACCTACGGCCCATTAACTGTCGCACTCAGGCAGGGCCGACCAGGCGGCGGATGACGGTGCCGGCGAGCATGAGGCCGAACAGCGACGGCATGTAGCTGATGGTGCCGTTCACGGCGCGGGCACGGCCGGTGCCGGTGGGCTCGGGCGGCAGGGGCGGGCGGTTGGGTTCGGTGCTGAAGACGGCGAGCACGCCGCGGCCCACGCCGCGTCGGCGCAGGTATTTGCGCATGGCGCGCGCCAGGGCGCAGCCCTCGGTGTCCATGAGGTCGCCGACCACGATGCGCGTGGGATCGAGCTTGCCGCCTGCGCCCATGCTGGAGGCCACGGGGATGCCCATCCGCACCGCCGTCTCCACCAGGGCGGCCTTGCAGTTGAGGCTGTCGATGGCGTCGATGACGAAGTCGAAGCCCGGCGCGAGGAGTTCATCCATGTCTTCCGCACGGATGAATTCGGCGCGCGTGGTGAGCTCGCACTGCGGATTGATATCGCGGATGCGCTCGGCCATCACGTCCACCTTCAGGCGCCCCACGGTGGAGTGCAGGGCCGGCAATTGCCGGTTCAGGTTCGAGGCGGCCACGGTGTCGTGGTCGACCAGGGTGAGATGGCCCACGCCGGCGCGCGCCAGCGCCTCGGCGGCAAAGGATCCCACCCCGCCGAGGCCGGCGAGGAACACCCGCGCGCGGCGCAGGCGCTCCAGGCCCTCGTCGCCGAGGAGGATGTGGGTGCGTTGAAACAGTGGGGCGATGTCGCTCATGGCTTCAGGTCGGTAACGGAAGGCCGAACACCGCGCAGGCATTGGCCGTGGTCTGCGCCGCCACCTGCGCCGGGTCCTCTCCGCGCAGGGTCGCGATGACGTCCAGGATGCCCGGCAGGTATTCCGGGCTGTTGCGCCCGCCCTTATACCACGCGGGCGCCAGGTCCGGTGCGTCCGTCTCCAGGACCACGGCCTCCAGCGGCAGTTCCTGCACCAGGCGGCGGATCCTCTGCGCCCGCTCGAAGGTGGCGACCCCGCCGAAGCCCAGCTTGAAACCCAGGCCGATGAACTGCCCGGCCTGCTGGCGGCTGCCGTTGAAGGCATGGGCGATGCCGCCCTTCACGCGGATGCGCCGCAACGTGGCCAGGATGGGATCGATGGCCTTGCGCACGTGCAGGATGACCGGCAGGTCCGCGTCGCGGGCGATCTTCAGCTGGGCCTCGAACAGGGCCTGCTGGGCGGCGAGGTCCAGGCCCGGCACGAAGTGGTCCAGGCCGATCTCGCCGATGGCCACCGGCCGCTCCCGCACCGCCAACGCCTTCAGCTCCTCCAGATGCTCAGGCCGGTGCACGTCCAGATAGACGGGATGCAAGCCGAGGGCCGGATACAGCCCCGGATAACGGCGACACACCTGGAGCAGGTGCGCCCAGCCCGGCTGCGCCACCCCGGGCACCACCTGCGCCACCACACCCGCCGCACGCGCACGCGCCATCACCTCCTCGCGGTCGGCGGCAAAGTCCTCAACGTCGATGTGGCAATGGGTGTCTATCAACATGCGCGAATTAGCGAAGAAAAGAAGAAAAAAGCATTGACCACGGGGGACACGGGGAACACGGGGAAAGACAGGGGCTCCTCAGGGGTATCTTGTGGGAGCGAGCTTCTGCTCGCGATTCCGCCGGGCGTCGCGAGCACAAGCTCGCTCCCACAAACTCGTCAATGAATTTTCTTTCCCCCGTGGTCACCGCTTTTCCCTCCGCCGGTACTTAGGCAACGACCCACCTTGTATACTTGGTCTGCGGCCCCATCATCTCCCATTCGGGCACCAGCCCGCCATCCGCCAAGGACTTTCGTAATGAGCAATGCCCCTTCGGCCCATCCGGAATTCGAGTTCGTGCGCAGCACGCCGGTGGCCTCGCTGAATCTGGAAGTGCAGGAATTCCGCCACAAGGGCACCGGTGCGCCGCACTATCACCTCGCCGCGCAGGACGACCAGAACGTGTTCCTGGTGGCCTTCCGCACCGTGCCCGAGGACTCTACCGGCGTGGCCCATATCCTGGAGCACACCGCCCTGTGCGGCTCCCGGCGTTTTCCGGTGCGCGACCCGTTCTTCATGATGACGCGCCGCTCGCTGAACACCTTCATGAACGCCTTCACCTCCAGCGACTGGACGGCCTATCCCTTCGCGAGCCGCAATCGCAAGGACTTCTACAACCTCATGGACGTCTACCTGGACGCGGTGTTCTTCCCCACCATCGACCCGCTGGACTTCGCCCAAGAAGGCCACCGCGTGGAATTCGAGAAGCCGGACGACCCGTCGTCGAACCTGGTGTTCAAGGGCGTGGTGTTCAACGAGATGAAAGGCGCCATGAGTTCGCCCATCTCGGCGCTGTACCAGTGCCTCACCGAACACCTGTTTCCGACCATCACCTATCACTGGAATTCCGGCGGCGATCCCGAACACATTCCGGACCTCACCTACGACCAGCTCAAGGCCTTCCATGCGCGGCACTACCATCCGTGCAACTCGGTGTTCATGACCTACGGCGACATCCCCGCCCATGAGCACCAGGCCGTGTTCCACGACAAGGCGCTCAGTCGCTTCCGGCGCGAGCCCATCCACATCCGCGTGCCCGACGAAAGGCACTACACGAAGCCGGTGGAAGTGACCGCCACCTACGCCACCGACGAGCAGGACACGGCGGAGAAGACCCACATCGTGCTCGGCTGGCTGCTCGGCCACAGCACCGACATCGAACAGGTGCTGGAAGCGCACCTGCTCTCGGGCGTGCTGCTGGACAACGGCGCCTCGCCCCTGCGCCATGCCCTGGAAACCACCGACCTCGGCAATGCGCCCTCGCCCCTGTGCGGGTTGCAGGACTCCACGCGCGAGATGGTCTTCGCGGCCGGCCTGGAAGGGTCCGAACCGGAGCGCGCCGCCGCCGTGGAGCGATTGATCCTCGACGTGCTGCAAGACGTCGCGGAAAAGGGCGTGGACAAGTCCATGGTGGAAGCGGTGCTGCACCAGTTGGAATTCAGCCAGCGCGAGGTGAGCGGCGATCACTACCCCTACGGCCTGAGCCTGATCCTCAACGCGCTCTCGCCCGCCATCCACGACGCCGACCCGGTGGCCGCGCTCAACATCGATCCCGTGCTGGCGCGCCTGCGCGAGCGCATCGAGGACCCCGATTACATCCGCGGCCTCGCCCGCCGCCTGCTGCTCGACAACAGCCATCGCGTGCGCCTGGTGATGGAACCGGATCCCACGCTGGCGGCCACCCGCCTGGCCGCCGAGACCGAACGCCTCGCGCGCATCAAGGCGCAACTGGACGATGCGGGCAAGCAACTCATCGTGCGCCAGGCGGCGGAACTGGCCGCACGCCAGGCGCGCAAGGACGACCCGGAGATCCTGCCCAAGGTGACGCTCGGCGACATCCCTGCGGACCTGCCCATTCCCGAGGGCGAAGAGACCACCATCGCCCGGGTGAAAGGCACCTGGTTCTCGCGCGGCACCAACGGGCTGGTGTACCAGGAACTGGTGGTGGACATGCCGGCCCTGGACGACGAACTCACCGCCACCCTGCCGGTGTTCTGCAACACCCTGAGCGAAGTGGGCAGCGGCGGCCGCGACTACCTCGCCACCCAGGCCCTGCAGGCGGGCGTCACCGGCGGCCTTGGTGCGCGTGCCATCGTGCGCGCAGCGGTGGACGATCTGAATGTTACGCGCGGCCTGTTCATCGTCTCGGGCAAGGCGCTCGCGCGCAATCACGGCGCGCTCACCAGCCTTGTGCGCGAGACCTTCGAGACCGCGCGCTTCGACGAGCTGGCGCGCCTGCGCGAACTGGTCGCCCAGGAACGCCTGCATCGCGAACAGGGCGTCACCAGCAATGGTCACAGCCTGGCCATGACCGCCGCCACCAGCACCCTCAGTCCGGCCGCCGCCCTGGCCCATCGCTGGAACGGACTGCTCGGCATCAAGACCCTGAAGGCGCTGGATGACGCGCTGGAGGAACGCGCCAACCTGGAGGCGTTCGGCGCGCGCCTGGAACACCTGCGCAACGTGCTGCTGGAGGCGCCGCGCCAGTTCCTGCTCATCGCCGAAGCCGAACAGCGCGAGGCGGTAGTGGATGCCGTGGCGCGCTGCTGGAACGGCGTCACCGCACCCTCCGCCGTCTCCGCCTTCGCACCCGCGCCGGTCACGGCCGCGCGCGTGCAACAGGGCTGGGCCACCAATACCCGCGTGAATTTCTGCGCCCGCGCCTATCCCACGGTGGCGGCTGACCACCCGGACGCCGCCGCCTTGCTGGTGCTGGGCGGCTTCCTGCGCAATAACTTCCTGCACCGCGCCATCCGCGAGCAGGGCGGCGCCTACGGCGGCGGCGCGAGCTGGGACGGCGACACCGGCGCCTTCCGCTTCTATTCCTACCGCGACCCGCGCCTGGCCGAAACCCTGGAGGATTTCGATCGCGCCGTGGACTGGCTGCTGTCCGGGGATCACGAATGGCGTCTGGTGGAAGAGGCCATCCTCGGCGTCATCAGCGCCATCGACAAACCGGGCTCGCCTGCGGGCGAGGCCAAGAAGGCCTTCCACGCCGCCCTGCACGGCCGCACGCCCGAACAGCGCCGCCGCTTCCGCCGGCAGGTCCTCGAAGTGCGCCAGGAAGACCTCAAGCGCGTGGCCGACACCTACCTCAAGCCCGACTACGCCCACACGGCAGTGATCAGCAACGCCGCCACGCTGGAGAAGGCGGGACTCGGGCTGGAGATCATCACGTTATAGATCGGGTAACGCGGAGGCGCGGAGGACGCAGAGAACGAAGAAGGGGGGTGCCCGCTGGTGCGCAAGCCAATCACGCACACATAGGCACCGCTGACACGTTCAGCACACTTATTTTTGTTTTCTCCGCGTCCTCCGCGCCTCCGCGTCCTCTGCGTTGTGACATGCATGACAACCAAAGCACTTGAAATTCGCGGTCTGAAGAAGACCTACCGACGTGGCGCCGATGCCCTGAAGGGTATCGACCTGGATGTGGAGGAAGGCGACTTCTTCGCCCTGCTCGGGCCCAACGGCGCGGGCAAGTCCACCACCATCGGCATCATTACGGCGCTGGTGAACAAGACGGCGGGCACGGTGCGCGTGTTCGGACACGACATCGACGCCGACGCCATGGAGGCGCGCCGTTGCATCGGCCTGGTGCCGCAGGAATTCAACTTCAACCAGTTCGAACCGGTGCTGGAAGTGGTGGTGAACCAGGCCGGCTACTACGGCGTGGAACGCCGCACCGCCCTCGTGCGTGCCGAGCGTTACCTGCGCCAGCTCGGGCTGTGGGACAAGCGCGCCACCATGGCGCGAAACCTCTCCGGCGGCATGAAGCGCCGCCTCATGATCGCCCGCGCCCTGGTGCACGAACCCCGGCTGCTGATTCTGGACGAGCCCACCGCCGGCGTGGACATCGAGCTGCGCCGCTCCATGTGGCGCTTCCTGCGCGAGGTTAACGCACGCGGCACCACCATCATCCTCACCACCCACTACCTGGAAGAGGCCGAGAACCTCTGCCGCAACGTGGCCATCATCGACAACGGCGAGATCGTCGAGAACACCAGCATGCGCGCGCTGCTCAACAAGCTGCACCAGGAGACGGTGGTGCTCGACCTCAAGTGCGCCCTGCCCGCGCCGCCGCCACTGGACGGCTACGCCGCGCGCCTCACCGACCCGCACACCCTGGAAGTGGACGTGCAGCGCGACCAGGGCCTGAACCGCCTGTTCGACCAGCTCACGCGCCAGGACATCGCCATCCTCAGCATGCGCAACAAGGCCAACCGCCTGGAGGAACTCTTCCTGGCGCTGGTGGAAAGCGAGAAGGAATGAAGAAGGAAGAGAAAAGCTCAACCACGGGGGACATGGGGAACACTGTGGGAGCGAGCTTCTGCTCGCGATTTTCCAGGCCCGTGGGAACCACGGGTTGTCGCGAGCAAAAGCTCGCTCCCACAACATCTCCTGAACAATCCTTGCCTTCCCCCCGTGTTCCCCGTGTCCCCCGTGGTTAATGCTTTTTCTCACAGCCTTTCTGGAGAAACATGAACACGCATACGCTGCTCGTCGCCTATCGCACCATCGTGGTCAAGGAGGTGCGCCGTTTCTCGCGCATCTGGGTGCAGACCATCCTGCCGCCAGTGATCACCACGGCGCTGTACTTCATCATCTTCGGCCAGCTTATCGGCAGCCAGCTTGCCGACGTGCAGGGGTTCAGTTACATGGATTACATCGTGCCCGGCGTGATCCTGATGACCGTGATCACCAACTCCTACGCCAACGTGGTGTCGTCCTTCTACTCGTCCAAGTTCGGCCGCTTCGTGGAGGAGATGCTCATTGCCCCCATTCCCAACTACGTCATCCTGCTCGGCTATCTCACCGGCGGCGTGGCACGCGGGGTGGCGGTCGGTATGGCGGTCACGGCGGTGGCGGCGTTCTTCACGGACATCCATGTCGCGCATCTGGGCCTGGCGGTGGCCGTGGTGCTGCTCACTTCCTTCCTGTTTTCCCTGGGCGGGTTCATCAACGCGGTTTACGCCAAGAGCTTCGACGACATCTCCATCATCCCCACCTTCGTCCTCACGCCGCTCACCTACCTGGGCGGCGTGTTCTACTCGGTGGAGATGCTGCCGGACTTCTGGCAGGACGTGTCCCACCTCAATCCCATCCTGTACATGGTCAACGCCTTCCGCCACGGCCTGCTGGGCGTCTCCGACGTCAGCGTCGCCACTGCCATCGCCGTCACCCTCGCCTTCATCGCCGTCCTCTACGCCTACTGCCTCTGGCTCCTGCGCCGCGGCGTGGGTCTGCGGACTTGATTTGAAGACAAACACGGGGGACACGGGGAACACGGGGCGAAGGCAAAGATTGTTCAGGAGGTGTTGTGGGAGCGAGCTTCTGCTCGCGATTTTCCGGGTCCGAGGGAACCACAGGCCGTCGCGAGCAGAAGCTCGCTCCCACAAAAGAGTCTTTCCGAGCATGAGCTCTTGTCCCCCCGTGTTCCCCGTGTCCCCCGTGTTAACGCTTTTTTCAAAGCGACTTCAGCGGAACTGCACGGAGGACTTCTTCGACGGTGGTTAGGCCGGCGGCGACTTTTTGGGCGCCGTTGAGGCGCAGGGGTTTGAGGCCTTCGCGGAGGGCTTCCTTGCGCAGGGCGTCGATGTCGCAGCCGGGCGTGACCAGTTTCTTGATGCTTTCCTTCATCAGCAGCATTTCATAGATGCCGATGCGCCCCAGATATCCGGTCTGGCGGCATTCCAGGCAGCCCACGGGTTGATAGCTGTTCTTCGGTTCGTCCACGCGCCACGGGCTCACCAGCGATTGCCACAGTGCGGGATCCACGGGGCCGGGCGTCTTGCAGTGCGGGCACAGGGTGCGGATGAGGCGCTGGGCGAGGACGCCGAGCACGGTGCCGTTGATGAGGTAGGGCGGCACGCCGATCTCCAGCAGGCGCGTGATGGCCGAGGGCGCGTCGTTGGTGTGCAGGGTCGAGAACACCAGGTGGCCGGTGAGCGCCGCCTGGATGGCCATTTCCGCAGTCTCCTGATCGCGGATCTCGCCCACCATGATGATGTCCGGGTCCTGGCGCAGCAGGGTGCGCACGCCGCTGGCAAAGTCGAGGCCGATGTTGTGCTGCACCTGCATCTGGTTGAAGGCCGGCTCCACCATCTCGATGGGGTCTTCCACCGTGCACACGTTCACCTCGGGCACGGCGAGCAGCTTGAGCGTCGAGTAAAGCGTCGTGGTCTTGCCCGAGCCCGTGGGACCGGTCACCAGAACGATGCCGTGGGGCTGGTTGATGAGCGACTGCCAGGTGTCCACTTCCTGGGGCGTGAAGCCGAGCGCGCGGAAGTCCTTCACCAGCACGTCCGGGTCGAAGATGCGCATGACCATCTTCTCGCCGAAGGCCGTGGGCATGGTGGACAGGCGCAGTTCGATCTCGTTGCCCTCGGGCGTGCGGGTCTTGAGGCGACCGTCCTGCGGACGACGCTTCTCCGCCAGATCCATGCGGCCGAGGATCTTCAGGCGGCTGGTGACCGCGGCCATCACCGAGGCAGGCACCTGATAGACCAGATGCATGACGCCGTCGATGCGGAAGCGGATATTGCCCTGATCGCGGCGCGGTTCCAGGTGGATGTCGCTGGCGCGCTCGTCGAAGGCGTAATGCAGCAACCAGTCCACGATGTTCACCACGTGCTGGTCGTTGGCATCCAGCTTGCCGGCGCGCGACAGCTCCACCAGTTGCTCGAAGTTCTGCACCCCGCTGGGCGCCTGGTAGGCGGAACGCTCCTGGGCGCCGAGCACGGACTTGGAGAGGGTGTAGAACTCCACCAGATAGCGCGCGATGTCGTCGGGGTTGGCGAACACCCGCACGATGCGCTTCTGCAGGATGCGGGACAGCTCCGCCTCCCATTCCTTCTCGAAGGGATCGCTGCAGGCGATGGTCACACTGTCCGGGCGCACCTCCACGGCCAGGATGTTGTAACGCCGCGCGTAGGCATAGGACATGACCGCGGTGACGGCGGCCACGTCGATGCGCAGGGGATCGATGGTGTAGTAGGGCATGCCTACCCGCGCCGCCAGCCACTGGCTGAGCACGTCCAGGGTGAGCAGGCCATGGGGCGGCTTTTCGCTGGAGAAGTGGCGCTCGGCAATCACCGATAGCGGATTGCGCTGATGGGTCGCCATGTTGCGCTTGAGCACATCGGCCCGCTCGCGATCCAGCAGGCCGTCCTCGGCCAACCAGTCGAGCACCCGGGCCAGCGTCAGCCGGCCTTCCGTCTTCACTTCCGCCATGGAGATTCCCTACACCAATGCGAGCCCCGATTCTCCCTCAAACGCGGTTCGGAGGCGAGTGCGTCTGTCTCGGGAAGAAGAAGAGCCAAACCACGGGGGACACGGGGAACACGGGGCGGAAGAAGAACTCTTGCTCGGAAAGGCGCTTTCGTGGGAGTGAGCTTCCGCTCGCGACAGCCTGTGGTTCCCACGGCCCGGAAAACGCGAGCAGAAGCTCGCTCCCACAACATCTCCCGAACAGTCTTTGCCTTCCCCGTGTTCCCCGTGTCCCCCGTGTTAATGCTTTGCCTTCAATGCTCCCGCGTGGCGCGGAACTGGAGGTCGGGCCAGCGCTCAATAGTGAGGTCCAGGTTGACGCGGGTGGGGGCCAGGTAGGTGAGGTTGCCGGCGCCGTCGATGGCCAGGTTGTCGTGGGCCTTCTTGCGGAATTCCTCCAGCTTTTTCGCGTCGCTGCACTCCACCCAGCGGGCGGTGGCCACGTTCACGGGTTCGAAGATGGCGTCCACGTTGTATTCGTCCTTGAGCCGGTAGGCCACCACGTCGAACTGCAGGATACCCACGGCGCCCAGGATCAGGTCGTTGTTGCGCAGCGGCTTGAACAACTGGGTGGCGCCCTCTTCCGAGAGCTGTTCCAGGCCCTTCTGCAACTGCTTGAGCTTGAGCGGGTCGCGCAGGCGCGCCAGGCGGAACAGTTCCGGGGCGAAGTGCGGGATGCCCGTGAACTTGAGGTCTTCGCCTTCCGTGAAGGTGTCGCCGATCTGGATGGTGCCGTGGTTGTGCAGGCCGATGATGTCGCCGGGCCAGGCGTCCTCCACGCGCTCGCGCTCCTGGGCCATGAAGGTGGTGGCGTTGGCGATCTTCACCTCGCGGCCGAGGCGCACGTGCTTCACCTTCATGGCCTGGCTGTAGTGGCCCGAGCACACGCGCAGGAAAGCGATGCGGTCGCGGTGCTGCGGGTCCATGTTCGCCTGGATCTTGAACACGAAGCCGCTGAACTTCTCTTCCGTGGGCTCCACGGTGCGGGAGGTGGTAGCGCGGGCCAGCGGGCCGGGCGCGTATTCCACCAGGGCGTCCAGGATCTCGCGCACGCCGAAGTTGTTGATGGCCGAGCCGAAGAACACGGGCGTGAGCTCGCCGCGGCGAAACGCCTCCAGATCGAATTCATGGCTCGCGCCGCGCACCAGTTCGATCTCCTCGCGCAGCTCCGTCGCCAGGGAACCGAACAGCTCGTCGAGGCGCGGGTTATCGAGGCCCTCTATGACCTCGCCTTCCTGCACGCGTCCGCCGTGCTGGGCGGTGAACAGGTGCACGCGGTCGTGGTAGAGATCGAACACGCCCTTGAAACGCGAACCCATGCCGATGGGCCAGGTGATGGGCGCGCACTTGATCTTGAGCACCTGCTCCACCTCGTCCAGCAGCTCGATGGGCGGACGGCCCTCGCGGTCGAGCTTGTTGATGAAGGTGATGATGGGCGTGTCGCGCAGCCGGCACACGTCCATGAGCTTGATGGTGCGCGCCTCCACGCCCTTGGCCACGTCGATGACCATGAGCGCGGAGTCCACCGCGGTGAGGGTGCGATAGGTGTCCTCCGAGAAGTCCTCGTGGCCCGGCGTGTCCAGCAGGTTGATGACGTGGTCGCGATAGGGGAACTGCATCACCGACGATGTGACGGAGATACCGCGCTGCTTCTCCAGTTCCATCCAGTCGGAGGTGGCATGGCGCGCCGCCTTGCGGCCCTTCACCGTGCCCGCGAGCTGGATGGCGCCGCCGAACAGCAGCAGCTTTTCGGTAAGCGTGGTCTTGCCGGCGTCCGGGTGGGAGATGATGGCGAACGTGCGCCTGCGCGCCGCCTCGCGTGCGATGATGCTCATAGTGAATTGGATAACCTGAAAGTGCGCGGCATTTTACCGGATCGGGCCCGGCGCGTCCGGAAATGAACGTGGGTGGGGAGAAAGGCAAGAAGCATTAACCACGGGGGACACGGGGAACACGGGGGAAATCCGTCACGGGTTACCCCTGCCTGTAGGAGCGGCCTCAGGCCGCGATTGTCGTCGGATACCGTGCCATCGCGGCCTGAGGCCGCTCCTACAGAAGAATTGATTTCCCCGTGTACCCCGTGTCCCCCGTGGTTAAAGCTTTCTCTTCACAAAGCCAAAGCGAAGATGAGCGCATCCTCGCGGCCCTTGGGGGCGGGGTAGTAGTCGCGGCGGGAACCGACCTGGTTGAAGCCGGTGGATTCGTAGAGGGCGATGGCCGCGCGGTTGGAGGGGCGCACTTCCAGGAACATGGCCTCGGCGCGGTGGCCGCGCGCCACGTCGATGAAGTGGGTCAGCAGGCGGCGGCCGTGGCCCTGGCCCTGGTGTTCCGGGGCCACGCACAGGTTGAGCAGATGGGCCTCGCCCACGGCGGCGGAGAGCACGCCGTAGCCGAGGATGACGGCCTCCCGCTCCAGCACCCAGCAGGAATAGCCCACGCGCAGGCAGTCGCGGAATATGGTCTCGGTCCAGGGCGAGTAGTAGGCGCGCTCCTCCACGGCGATGATGGCGGCTACGTCCTCCTCGCGCATGGGACGGATCAGGGCGTCATTCATGGGGCGCGGGCCTCGCGCAAGGTGCGCAGGGCGAGTTTCAGGTCGTCCCAGGACTTGCGCTTCTCCAGGGGCGAGCGCAGCAGGTAGGCCGGGTGATAGGTGACGACCAGCGGGATGCCCTGGTAACGGTGCACCTGGCCGCGCAGCTTGCCGATGGGCGTATCGGTCTTCAGCAGGTTCTGCGCCGAGATGCGGCCGACGCTCAGGATCAGGCGCGGCTTGATGAGGGCGATCTGGCGTTTGAGGTAGGGCTCGCAATGGGCCGCTTCCTCGGGCCTGGGATCGCGGTTGTTGGGCGGGCGGCTCTTGAGCACGTTGGCGATGTAGACCTGCTCGCGCGCAAAACCCATGGCGCGCAGCATTTCGTTGAGGAGCTGGCCGGCGCGACCCACGAAGGGCTCGCCCTGTTTGTCCTCTTCCTGGCCGGGCGCCTCGCCGATCACCATCACCTCGGCGGCGCGGTTGCCCACGCCAAACACGGTCTGGGTGCGGTTCGCGACCAGTTCGGGGCAGCGGGTGCAGCGGGCCACGCGCGCCGCGAGCGCCTCCCAGTCCATGGCGGCGACCTCGGCATCGTCCAGCTCGGCGGCCGGCGTCAGCACAGGGGGCCTGGGCTCGCCGACCGGGATCAAGGCATCGTGGCCCTGCTCCACCACCACGGGCGGGTGCTCCGCCGGGGCGACGGCGGCGTCCTCCGGGGGCATCGCACCGCCGCGACGGCGCCAGGCCTGGACGCCCATGGCCTCCAGGTAGCGTCGTCTGCGTTCGTCCATCGCCATGATGTCAGTCTTGGTGCGGGAGGAGGTTCACACAGGGCAGTCGCGAGCGGAAGCTCGCTCCCACATGTGATTCAGTAAGCCGCTCACAGGTTGCCGTTTTGCGGATGGGCGCGCGCCGGCGCGAGCAGCTTGTTGAGCGCATTCACATAGGCCTTGGCGGAGGCGATCACGATGTCGGTGTCGGCCCCCTGCCCGTTCACCATGCGCCCGCCCTTCTCCAGGCGCACCGTCACCTCGCCCTGGGAATCGGTGCCGCTGGTGATGTTGTTCACCGAATACAGCACCAGCTCGCTCTCGCTGCGGACGATGGCGTCGATGGCCTTGAGGGCGGCATCCACCGGACCGCCGCCCGGTGCGCTGCCTTCGTGCTCGACGCCGTCCACGCTGAGCCTGACGCTGGCCTCGGGGGTGACGCCCGTTTCCGAACACACCCTGAGCGCCACCAGCTTGATGCCTTCATACGTGGACTCCAGGTTCGTCTCGGTCACCAGCGCCTGGAGATCCTCGTCATAGATCTCGTGTTTCTTGTCGGCCAGTTCCTTGAAGCGCTCGAAGGCCGCGTTCAGTTCCTCGTCGCCGGCGAACACCACGCCCAGCTCCTGCAGGCGCGAACGGAAGGCGGCGCGGCCCGAATGCTTGCCGAGCACCATGCGGTTGGCGCTCCAGCCCACGTCCTCGGCGCGCATGATCTCGTAGGTCTCGCGGGATTTCAGTACGCCGTCCTGGTGGATGCCGGACTCGTGGGCAAAGGCGTTGGCGCCCACGATGGCCTTGTTGGGCTGCACCGCGAAGCCGGTGATGCCCGCCACCAGGCGGGAGGTGGGCACGATGTGGGTGGTGTCCACGTCCACGCGGCAGGGGAACACGTCCTTGCGGGTGCGCACCGCCATGACGATCTCCTCCAGCGCCGCGTTGCCCGCGCGCTCGCCCAGGCCGTTGATGGTGCACTCCACCTGGCGCGCGCCGTTCAGCACCGCGGACAGCGAATTGGCCACGGCAAGGCCCAGGTCGTTATGGCAGTGCACGGAAAAGACGGCCTTGTCGGAATTTGGCGTTCCCGTGATCACCTTGCGCACCAGTTCACCGAACTGGTGCGGCAGGTTGTAGCCCACGGTGTCCGGGATGTTGATGGTGCGCGCGCCGGCGTCGATCACGGCCTCGAAGATGCGGCACAGGAAATCCGGATCGGAACGCCCAGCGTCCTCCGCCGAGAATTCCACGTCGTCGGTCCACTGGCGCGCGCGCTTCACGGCCCTGATCGCCTGCTCCACCACCTGATCCGGGTTCATGCGCAGCTTGTGCTGCATATGGATGGGCGAGGTGGCAATGAAGGTATGGATACGGCCGCGGGCGGCCTTCTTCAGCGCCTCGCCGGCGCCGTCGATGTCGCGATCCAGGGCGCGCGCCAGACCGCACACCGTGCTTTCCTTGATGATCACCGCCACCGATTGCACGGCGTCGAAGTCACCGGGGCTCGCCACCGGGAAACCGGCCTCGATCACGTCCACCTTCATGCGCTCGAGGGCCTTGGCGATGCGCAGCTTTTCCTCCTTCGTCATGGAGGCGCCGGGGCTCTGCTCGCCGTCGCGCAGGGTGGTGTCGAAAATGATCAGCTTGTCCATGGTCCTCTCCGCACGGTGCCTGCCGTACATTGATCAAACAAGAAGAAGGATTAACGCAGAGGACACGGGGAAACCCAAAGGCTTCCTCCGCGTACTCCGCGCCTCCGCGGCCTCCGCGTTGCGTTCAGCCCTCAGGCCCGCCGTCGTCATCCTCCTGGCTGTCTTGCGCCTGCTTCGCCTTGCGCCTGCGCGAGCGCATCACCAGGGTCATGACCGGTCCGGAGAGGGCGTAGACGAGGAAGGCAGCAAACAGCACCTGCGGCGGGTCGATGGAGACGAACACGAACACCAGCACGACGATGAGCACCGCCACGAAGGGCACCTTGCCGCGCAGATCCAGGTCCTTGAAGCTGTAGTAGCGGATGTTGCTCACCATGAGCACGCCGGCGGCCACGGTGAGCACGAAGGTGAGGGGCACCAGGGTCTTGCCGTCCACGCCGTAGCTCACGCCCACCCACACCGCGCCGGCCACGATGGCCGCGGCGGCGGGGCTGGCCAGGCCCTGGAAGAAGCGCTTGTCGGCGATGCCCACCTGGGTGTTGAAGCGTGCCAGGCGCAGCGCCGCGCCGGCGGCGTAGACGAAGGCCGCCAGCCAGCCCAGCTTGCCCATGGCGGAGAGCGACCACTGGTACATGACCAGGGAGGGCGCCAGGCCGAAGGACACCATGTCGGAGAGGGAGTCGTACTCCGCGCCGAACTCGCTCTGGGTATTGGTGAGGCGCGCCACGCGCCCGTCCAGGCTGTCCAGCACCATGGCCACGAACACCGCGATGGCGGCCTTCTCGAACTGGCCGTTCATGGCGGCGACGATGGCGTAGAAACCCGCGAACAGCGCGGCGGTGGTGAACAGGTTCGGCAGCAGGTAGATGCCGCGTCCCCGCTGCTTTTCGGTCTCTTCGTTTGGCATGGTTCGCTTCCGGCAAAGTGCCCAGGTGTTGAGGGCCCGCGCAGGCGACAAGGATTACTTGTGCACCAGCCTGGCGAGCACCGATACGCCCGATTGTACGTGATCCCCGGGCTGAACCATCAGTCGGCTGTTCACGGGCAGGAAGATTTCCACGTCGGCGCCGAAGGGCACGAAGCCGCAGCGCTGGCCCTGCCCCACGCGCTCACCGGACTGCGCGTCGCAGTTCGCGCGCCGGCCCCGGCTGCGCGCGGTCGAGGCCACGACCACGTCGTCGTGCTCGTCGCTCTGCACCCACTGCGCGAAGATGGGCTCGTCCTCCTGGGGAAACCACTGGCGCATCACCTTGCCTTCGATGGGGCTGCGCACCGAGAACACGCCCAGCGGGCGCATGGCCAGCCGCACGCGGATGGCGTCCCGCTCCAGGCGCTGGTCGCGGACCGTCTCCACCGCCAGCACCCGCCCGTCCACCGGACTCACCACCGCCAGGGGCGAAGGCGGGACACGCCGCGGCGGGTCACGGAAATAGAAGGCCAGCAGCGCGGCCACGGTCCACGCCACGGCGGCGACCACGCCGCTCCAGCGGTCCCAGGCGTAGAAGCCGACGACCGTGAAGAAGGCGATGGGGAGCCACCCTTCGCGCGCGATGATGGGATAGCGCTGGGCCATGGGGTACCGGTTCCTGCAAAAGCAAACGGCCGGACCCAGGGGTCCGGCCGTCCGTTCGGCGCTGCCTCAGTTCCTGGTCTTGTCGACCAGCTTGTTGGCGGCGATCCAGGGCATCATGCTGCGCAGCTTCTCGCCCACCACCTCGATGGGGTGCTCGGCGTTCAGGCGGCGGCGGGCGGTCATTTCGGGATAACCGGTCATGCCCTCCAGGATGAAGCGCTTGGCGTATTCGCCGCTCTGGATATTCTGCAGGGCTTCCTTCATGGCCCAGCGGCTTTCCTCGTTGATGACCTTCGGGCCGGTCACGTACTCGCCGTACTCCGCGTTGTTGGAGATGGAGTAGTTCATGTTGGCGATGCCGCCCTCGTACATGAGGTCGACGATGAGCTTGAGCTCGTGCAGGCACTCGAAATAGGCCATCTCGGGGGCGTAGCCCGCTTCCACCAGGGTCTCGAAGCCGGCCTTCACCAGTTCCACGGCGCCGCCGCACAGCACGGCCTGTTCGCCGAACAGGTCGGTCTCGGTCTCGTCACGGAAGGTGGTCTCGATGATGCCGGTGCGGCCGCCGCCGATGGCGGAAGCGTAGGACAGGGCCTTCTGCTTGGCCTGGCCGGAGGCGTCCTGGAACACGGCGATGAGGTCGGGGATGCCGCCGCCCTTCACGAACTCGCTGCGCACGGTGTGGCCCGGGGCCTTGGGGGCGATCATGATCACGTCCAGGTCGGCGCGCGGCACGATCTGGTTGTAATGGATGGAGAAGCCGTGGGCGAAGGCCAGGGTGGCGCCCTTCTTCAGGTTGGGCTCCAGTTCTTCGCGGTAGAGCTTGGACTGGAACTCGTCCGGGGTGAGGATCATCACCAGATCGGCGCCGGCGACGGCCTCGGGCACGCTCTTCACCTTCAGGCCGGCGGATTCGGCCTTCTTCGCGGAACCGGAACCCGGGCGCAGGGCGACGGTGACGTCCACGCCGGAGTCCTTCAGGTTGTTGGCGTGGGCATGGCCCTGGGAGCCATAGCCGACGATGGTCACCTTCATGCCGCGGATGATGGAGAGGTCGCAGTCTTTGTCGTAATAGAGATTCATTGTCTGTTCCTTACGTGAAAGCTAAAAAGGCTGAGTGATCCGCCATGCGGCCTTGTACGTTCCCTCTCCCCGGGGAGAGGGACAGGGAGAGGGGCCTCAAAACGCGGCGCCGCCGCCAGATTCCTGCTCCCTCTTCCCAACCCTCGGCCGCCGAAACGGGGTTAGAGACGGTCCCGTCCTTCAAACCCGCAGCGACTTCTCCCCGCGGGAGATGCCGGACACCCCCGAACGCACGGTCTCCAGGATGTGGCCGGGTTCGATGGCCTGGATGAAGGCGTCGAGCTTGTCACCGGTGCCGGTCAGTTCGATGGTGTAGGTGGAATCGGTCACGTCGATGATGTGCGCGCGGAAGATGTCCGTCAGGCGCTTGTACTCGTCGCGCTGCTCGCCGCCCTGGGCGCGCACCTTCAGGAGCATCATCTCGCGCTCCAGGTGCGGGCCCTCGGTGAGGTCCATGATCTTCACCACGTCGATGAGCTTGTTCAGCTGCTTGGTGATCTGCTCGATGATCTCGTCGGAGCCGCGCGTGACCAGGGTCATGCGCGACAGCGAGGGATCTTCGGTGGGCGCCACGGTGAGCGACTCGATGTTGTAGCCGCGCGCGGAGAACAGGCCCGCCACGCGCGACAGGGCACCGGCTTCGTTTTCGATGAGAATGGAAATGATGTGACGCATGGCCGGGCTCCTAGATCAGGATCATCTCGTCGAGACCGGCGCCCGCGGGCACCATGGGATACACGTTCTCGGTCTTGTCGGTGAGGAAGTTCATGAACACGAAGCGGTTCTTGTGCTTGGTGAAGGCTTCCTTGAGCGCCGCTTCCACGTCCTCGGGCTTGTCGATCTGCATGCCGATGTGGCCATAGGCCTCCGCCAGCTTCACGAAATCGGGCAGCGATTCCATGTAGCTGTGCGAGTAGCGCTTGTCGTAGAAGAACTCCTGCCACTGGCGCACCATGCCCAGCATGCCGTTGTTCAGGCAGATCACCTTGATGGGCAGGCCGTACTGCATGCAGGTGGACAGCTCCTGGATGTTCATCTGGATGGAGCCTTCGCCGGTGACGCACACCACCGTCGACTTGGGGTTGGCAAACTGCACGCCCATGGCGGCAGGCAGGCCGAAGCCCATGGTGCCCAGGCCGCCCGAGTTGATCCAGCGGCGCGGCTTGTCGAACTTGTAGAACTGCGCGGTCCACATCTGGTGCTGGCCCACGTCGGAAGTGACGAAGGCGTCGCCCTTGGTGATCTCGTACAGCTTCTCGATCACGAACTGCGGCTTCACCAGCGCACTGTTGCGGTCGTACTTCAGGCATTCCTTGCCGCGCCATTCGTCGATCTGGTGCCACCACTTGGCGAGCGCGTCGCGATCGGGCTCCTCGCCGGTCTCCTTCACGAAGGCGATCATGTCGGTGACCACGTTGCTCACGCTGCCCACGATGGGCACGTCCACGCGCACGTTCTTGGAGATGGACGACGGGTCGATGTCCACGTGGATGATCCTGGCCTTGGGCGCGAACTTGGCGACGTTACCGGTGACGCGGTCGTCGAAGCGCGCGCCGATGGCGATGAGCAGATCGCAGTGCGACACCGCCATGTTGGCTTCGTAGTTGCCGTGCATGCCCAGCATGCCCAGGCACTGCTTGTCGGTGGCCGGATAGCCGCCCAGGCCCATGGAGGTGTTGGTGATGGGGAAGCCCAGCAGACGCGTGAGTTCGGTCACGGGCTTGGCGGCGTCGTCCAGGATCACGCCGCCGCCCGTATAGATCACGGGCCGCTTGGCGGCGAGCATCATCTGCACGGCCTTCTTGATCTGCCCCGGATGGCCCTTCACCACGGGGTGATAGGAGCGCAGGCTGATCTTCTTGGGAAAGACGTACTTGGCCTTGTTGCCGGTCACGTCCTTGGGCACGTCCACCACCACGGGGCCGGGACGGCCGGTGGTGGCGATGTAGAAGGCCTTCTTCAGGGTGTTGGCCAGCTCATTGACGTCCTTCACCAGGAAGTTGTGCTTCACGCAGGGACGGGTGATGCCCACGGAGTCCACTTCCTGGAAGGCGTCGTTGCCGATGAGGGAGCTGTTTACCTGTCCGGTAATCACCACCATGGGGATGGAATCCATGTAGGCGGTGGCGATGCCGGTCACGGCGTTGGTGGCGCCGGGACCGGAAGTGACCAGCACCACGCCCGGCTTGCCGCTGGAGCGGGCATAGCCGTCGGCCGCATGGGTGGCGGCCTGCTCGTGGCGTACCAATACGTGCCTGACCTTGTCCTGCTTGTACAGCGCATCATAGATGTGCAGGACGGCGCCGCCCGGATAACCGAACAGATACTCGACGCCCTCGTCCTGCAGGAAGCGGACGATGATCTCGGCACCGGTCAATTCCACGTGTCGTTTCTCCCGGAGATGGGTGCCCGTGAATACGGACAGGGACGGATGTTCAGAAACGGGACAAACTACTTAGAATCGACATACAGGTCAAGGCCGGCGGGCACTTACCCCTTGTCACACCGGGGCAAAATCCGATAATAGCCGGCAGTCAAGCCACCGGTTCGAGCACATGAATGCACCACTGGCCCTCTGCGCGGCGCTGACCCTGTGCCTGGCCCTGCCTGCACAGGCGGCCATGTACAAGTGGGTGGACAAGGACGGGAGCGTCGTTTACTCGGAAACGCCGCCGCCCGACGCGAGCAACGTGACTACCATCGCCCCGCCGCCACTTCCTCCTTCACCGCCACCGCCGCGGGAAGCCCCGGCCGAAGCGTCACCCGGCCAGCCCGTTGGCGACACTCCGGCCGGCTCCGACGGGCAGCGTGACCGGGCGCGGCAGCAGGTGGAGGAAACCCTGCGCAAGAACTGCGAGATCGCCCGCCAGAACCTGCAGATCTACCGCACCGCGAACCGTATCCTCACCGCTGACGACAATGTGGTGGACCTGGACGAGACCACCCGCGCCGCACGCATTATGGAGGCGGAACGGGACATTGCCACCTTCTGCAAGTAAGGGAAGTACGCCATGCCGCTCCTCAGGATCCAGACCAACATGGACGTGCCCGCCGAGCGGCGCGGCGCCCTGCTCGCAGCCGCCTCGCGCGCGACGGCCACGGTGCTCGGCAAGCCCGAGGCCTACGTGATGGTGACCCTGGAGCCCGGCGCCACCATGCTGTTCGCCGGCACCGACGCTCCCCTCGCCTACCTGGAACTGAAGAGCATCGGCCTGCCCGAAGACCGCACCCGCGCCATCTCGGCCAAGCTCTGCGACCTGGTCGAGGCCCACCTGGGGATTCCGAAGAGCCGCATCTACCTGGAATTCGCCAGCGCCGCCGCCCACATGTGGGGCTGGAACGGCGAGACCTTCTGAGGTTCCTTCTTTTCAGGTCAGGGCAAAGATCGCCTTCACCCGTGCATTTCAACCCGTCGGGCCTCCGGCTTGCGGGGAATGAACTTCGGATGGACAATCCCAACCTTTTCCGGGTCTGACCAGAACAACCATGCGCACTTCCCGCTTCCTGCTTTCCACCATCAAGGAGACCCCGGCCGACGCCGAGGTCATCAGCCACCAGCTCATGCTGCGCGCGGGCCTCATCCGCAAGCTCGCCGCCGGCCTCTACACCTGGCTCCCCATGGGCCTGCGCGTGCTGCGCAAGGTGGAGGCCATCGTGCGCGAGGAAATGGACCGCGCCGGCGCCCAGGAGGTGCTGATGCCGGCGGTGCAGCCCGCCGAGCTGTGGCAGGAATCGGGCCGCTGGGAGCAGATGGGCGAGGAGATGCTGCGCCTGAAGGACCGCCACCAGCGCGACTTCTGCTTCGGTCCCACCCACGAAGAGGTCATCACCGACCTGTGCCGCAACGAGCTGCGCAGCTACAAGCAGTTGCCGGCCAACTTCTACCAGATCCAGACCAAGTTCCGTGACGAACGCCGCCCGCGCTTCGGCGTCATGCGCGCCCGCGAGTTCCTCATGAAGGACGCCTATTCCTTCCACCTGGACGAGGCCTCCCTCAAGGAGACCTACCAGGTCATGCACGACACCTACACGCGCATCTTCAACCGCCTGGGCCTGCAGTTCCGCGCCGTGCTCGCCGACACCGGCGCCATCGGCGGCACCGGCTCCCACGAATTCCATGTGCTGGCCAATTCCGGCGAGGACGCCATCGCCTACTCGGACGCCAGCGACTACGCCGCCAACGTGGAAATGGCCGAGGCCCTGGCGCCGGCGGGCGAGCGCCCCGCCCCCTCCGAGGAGCTGCGCGTGGTGGACACGCCCAACGCCAGGACCATCGCCGAGTTGGTGGAACAGTTCGGGGTGGCCATCGAGAAGACCGTGAAGACCCTGGTGGTGCGCGGCGAGAAGGAAGGCACGCTCGTCGCCCTGCTGGTGCGCGGCGACCACGAGCTCAACGCCATCAAGGCGGCCAAGCTGCCGGGCGTGGCGAGCCCGCTGCAGATGGCCACCGAGGCCGAGATCCGCGCCGCCATCGGCGCCGGCCCCGGCTCCCTCGGCCCGGTGAAGCTGCCCATCCCCGTCATCGCCGACCGCACCGTGGCAAAGATGGCCGACTTCACCGCGGGCGCAAACCAAGACGGCAAGCACTACTTCGGCATCAACTGGGACCGCGACCTCCCCGAGCCCACCGTGGCCGATATCCGCAACGTGGTGGACGGCGACCCCAGCCCCGACGGCAAGGGCACCTTGCACATCTGCCGCGGCATCGAGGTGGGCCACATCTTCCAGCTCGGCAAGAAATACTCCGAGGCCATGAAGGCCACGGTGCTGGACGAGACCGGCAAGCCGGTGGTGATGACCATGGGCTGCTACGGCATCGGCGTGTCGCGCGTGGTGGCCGCCGCCATCGAGCAGAACCACGATGCCGCCGGCATCATCTGGCCCGACGCCATCGCCCCCTTCCAGGTAGCCCTGCTGCCCATCAACGCCCACAAGTCCCAGCGCCTGCGCGAGACCGCCGAGAAGCTCTACCAGGACCTGCTCGACCTGGGCATCGAGGTGCTGTTCGACGACCGCGGTGAGCGCGCCGGCGTGATGTTCGCCGACATGGAACTCATCGGCATCCCGCACCGCCTGGTGCTGTCCGACCGCGGCCTGGACGCCGGCACCGTGGAGTACAAGGGCCGCCGCGACACCGACTCGCAGCACATCCCCTTCGACGGCCTGTTCGAGTTCATCAAGGCCAGGCTCGGCCGCTGATCCTCCTGCCGGGGCGGCGCCTCCCGCCGCCCCGGATTTCCCATCCCGCCCCCATTACTCCGCACCCGCCCCTCGGCAGCGCGTTGCCGCGCCCCTTACGATAGTCTTCGGCTATCGATTCAATGGAAACAATCGATTAGACCAACGCATACTCCGCCACTAACCTACGCAGCGTCCAAACCGTTTTTCACCCGAGGAAAGGAAAAACCAATGAATACGACGCTCATCAACACCGAAGTCCAGCCCTTCAAGGCCACCGCGTTCCACAACGGCAAGTTCGTGGAGGTCACCGAGCAAACGCTGAAGGGCAAATGGTCGGTGATGTTCTTCTACCCGGCCGACTTCACCTTCGTGTGCCCCACGGAGCTGGGCGACCTGGCCGACAACTACGCCGAGTTCCAGAAGCTGGGTGTGGAGATCTACGCGGTGTCCACCGACACCCACTTCACCCACAAGGCCTGGCACGACACCTCCGAGACCATCGGCAAGATCCGGTTCCCGATGATCGGCGACCCCACCGGCGCCATCACCCGCAACTTCGGCGTGATGATCGAGGAAGCCGGCCTGGCCGAGCGCGGCACCTTCGTGATGAACCCGGAAGGCCGCATCCAGATCATCGAGATCAACGCCGGCGGCGTCGGCCGCAACGCCGAGGAACTGCTGCGCAAGATCAAGGCCGCCCAGTACGTCGCCGCCCACCCCGGCGAGGTCTGCCCGGCCAAGTGGAAGGAAGGCGAAGCCACCCTCGCCCCGTCCCTGGATCTGGTCGGCAAGATCTGACGTTTCGCCGCTGCACAGGACGCGCCCGCAAGGGCGCGTCTTTCAGGAACGCACAAGGAGAACCCCATGCTCGACAACGCCATCAAGACCCAGCTTCAGGCCTATCTCGGACATCTGCGCCAGCCCATCGAACTGGTGGCCTCGCTGGACGACGGTCCCAAATCCGCCGAAATGCGCGAGCTGCTGCGCGAGATCGCCGCGTTGTCGCCGCTGGTGAGCGTGCGCGAAGACGGCACGGATGCGCGCCGGCCCTCGTTTTCCGTGGGCCGTCCCGGCGAACCCGCGCGCATCCGCTTCGCGGGCATCCCCATGGGACATGAATTCACGTCGCTGGTGCTCGCCCTGCTCCAGACCGGCGGCCATCCGCCCAAGGTGGACGCGGGCACCATCGAACAGATCAAACAACTGCCGGGCGAGTTCCGCTTCGAAACCTATATCTCACTCTCCTGCCACAACTGCCCGGACGTGGTGCAGGCCCTCAACCTCATGGCCGTGCTCAACCCCGGCGTGGAGAGCGTGATGATCGACGGCGCCCTGTTCCAAAACGAGGTGGACCGGCGCAAGGTCATGGCCGTGCCCACGGTGTTCATGAACGGTGAGCCGTTCGGCCAGGGCCGTATGACCGTGGAAGAGATCGTCGCCCGCCTCGACACCGGTGCGGTGGAACGCGAGGCCGCCAAGCTGAACGAAAAGGACCCGTTCGACGTGCTGGTCGTCGGCGGCGGACCGGCCGGCTCGGCGGCGGCCGTCTACGCCGCGCGCAAGGGCATCCGCACCGGCGTGGTGGCCGAGCGCTTCGGCGGCCAGGTGCTGGACACCCTGGCCATCGAGAACCTCATTTCCGTGCCGCACACGGAAGGGCCCAAGCTGGGCGCCGCCCTGGAAAACCACGTGCGCCAGTACCCGGTGGACATCATGAACCTGCAACGCGCCGAGGCGCTGATCCCGGCGGGCGACGACGGCCTCATCCAGGTGCGCCTCGCCAGCGGCGCGCAGCTCAAGGCCCGCAGCGTGGTGCTCGCCACCGGTGCGCGCTGGCGCGAGATGAACGTGCCGGGCGAAAAGGAATACCGCGGCCGCGGCGTGGCCTACTGCCCGCACTGTGACGGCCCGCTGTTCAAGGGCAAGCGGGTGGCGGTGATCGGCGGCGGCAACTCGGGCGTGGAGGCGGCCATCGACCTGGCCGGGATCGTCGCCCAGGTGACACTGCTCGAATTCGATACCAAGTTGCGCGCCGACGCGGTGTTGCAGGCCAAGCTCGCCAGCCTGCCCAACGTGCAGGTGATCACCCGCGCCCAGACCCTGGAGGTCACGGGCGATGGCGAGAAGGTGAATGGCCTGGTCTACAAGGACCGTGACAGCGGCGCGGAACACCGCATCGAACTGGAAGGCATCTTCGTGCAGATCGGCCTGCTGCCCAACACCGACTGGTTGAAGGGCACGGTGGCGCTCACGCCGCGCGGGGAGATCGAGGTGGACAGCCGCGGCCAGACCTCGGTGCCCGGCGTGTTCGCCGCCGGCGACGCCACCACGGTGCCGTACAAGCAGATCATCATCGCCATGGGTGAAGGCGCCAAGGCCAGCCTCGGGGCCTTCGACCACCTGATCCGCAGCGCGGCGCCCGCCACGAACAAGGAAGTGGCCTGAGGGAGATCAAACGCAGAGGCGCAAAGACATGCGCCTCTGCGTTGCCCTTTTTTCTCCTGGTGACTCAACCACCCGGCGCCTGAAGCAGCCCGCGTACCATGGCCTCGAAAACGGCCTGTTCCGATTCGCCGATGATCCTGTGCCGCACGATGCCTTCGCGGTCGACGAGAATGGTGGTCGGCAGCACGCGCACCCCGTAGCGCGCCGTCACCTCGGACTCCTCGTCGAGCAGCGTGGGATAGGTGATGACCTCCACCCGATCGACGAAGCCTTGCGCCGTCGCCCTGTCCTGACCGGCATTCACCGCCAGCAGCTCGAATCCCTGCGGATGCAGTGCCTGGTAGGTCGCTTGCAGCCAGCGCATCTCGCCTTCGCAGATGCGGCACTGTTCGGCCCAGAAGTGCACTGCCACCACCTCGCCCCGCAGGTCCGACAGCCGCACGGCATTTCCCTTCAGCATGGGCAGGGTGAAATCGGGGGCGGGATCGCCCACCGCTAGGCGTGCCTGCTCGGCGCCGCAGCCGACCAGGGCGGCGAGGAGCACGAAAAGCAGGCAGCGCGACAATCTCATAGCAGGAACAGGTGTGAACGCCAGGAGAACCACGCCACCAGGGCGACGAACAGTGCGAACAGCGCCGTCGCCGTCGTCACCACCCGCGGCGTGACCTGCGCCATGACCGGCTGCAAGCTGGCGGCCCGGGCGAAAGGCAGGGTGATGCCAAGCGCCGCGCCCAGGGCGCTGGCTGAGAACAGGGGCAGATAGATGAGATAGCCCACGTAGCCGTATTCGGCCTTCAGCAGACAGAACGGACAGTGGTGATGGGGATGGTCGTAGACGTACAGGGACAGGAAGGCGATCACCGCCCCGATGGCCACGGGAAAGGCCACGGCGCACAGGCCCGAGAAGATCAGCGCACCGCGCCGGCGCCACAGGTAGTGCACGCCGGCGAGCAGCACGGCGGCCAACACCGCATAGAAAACGATCATGGCCGGCAGCGGCGCCATCTGTGCCAGGTCCGCGGCCACGGTCTTGCTGTTGTCGCTGAACAGGCTGCCGCAGCAGGAGGTGATCACGTCGGCGCGCAGACCGAGGAAATAGCGCAACTGCACCCCTGCCGCGAGCACGGCCACGGGCAGGATGATGAGCAGCAGCGCGTACTTGACGCGCGTGAGCTGATAGTCGGGTGCACGGTTGTCCACATGCTCCATGAACAGCCAGACGGCGGCCAGGAAAAACAGCGCGAGCTTGAGGTACAAGGCGGGAAAGCCGAAGGGGTTCACGTTGAAGGTGCCC
>JBFXES010000017.1:0-31212 GCA_050179875.1 Thiohalomonadaceae bacterium | reverse complement strand
TGATCCGGCTGCACCTTGCGCTCCAGGATGCGAAAGCGCTGGTCGCCCACCACGGTGACGCCCAGCATGCCGTCGGCGCGCATGTGCCAGTAGCTCACATGCGCCAGCGTACCCACGTCATAGGTGAAGGCCGCCTCGCCGATCTCCTCGCCCTGGGCGATGAGGCAGATGCCGAAGCCACCGCCGTCCTTCACCACCCGGCCGATCATGTCGAGGTAACGGGGTTCGAACACGCGCAGCGCCAACGGACCGCCCGGAAACAGGACCGTGTGCAGGGGGAACAGGGGGATCTCGATGGCGGTTCCCATGGCATCAAACCTTAGTCCGGTTTTGACCGGCCCGCCCGCTGGGACGCCCCCTCACTCCGCGCCCCAGCGGCGGCCCAGGCGGTGCTCGATACCCACGTGATCGAGCACGCGCGCGACGATGAAATCCACCAGGTCGTTTACCGATTGCGGACGGTGATAGAAGCCGGGCGCGGCAGGGAGGATGGTGACGCCCAGGCGCGCCAGCTTGAGCATGTGCTCCAGGTGGATGGCCGAGAAGGGTGTTTCCCGCGGCACCAGGATGAGCTGACGGCGCTCCTTGATCATCACGTCGGCGGCGCGCTCGATGAGATTGTCGCTGGCGCCGTTGGCAATGGCCGCGAGCGTGCCGGTGGAGCACGGGCAGACCACCATGGCCTGGGGCGCACTGGAACCCGAGGCCACCGGCGCCATCCACTGATCGCGCCCGAATACCTGCAACTGCCCCGGCGCCGCGCCGAAGCGCTGTTCGAAAAACCCGCGCATGGCCTCGGGCCGGCCGGGCACCTCCAGCTCCGTCTCCTGCGCCAGCACCACCTGCGCCGGCACCGACACCATCAGGTACACCTGGCGCTTCGCCGCGAGCAGGCATTCCAGCAGACGCAACCCATAAGGCGCGCCGGAGGCGCCGGTCATGGCCAGGGCAATGGCATCGCGGCTCATGCAGACGTGACCTCGCTCAAACGTTCGAACGCAGAGGGCGCGGAGACACGGAGGACGCGGAGGAAGAGCATTCTTGATGACCTTGGACGAACCGTGCACATGGGTCGCAACTGATGATGCTGGATATATTCCATTTTCAGTTTTCTCTGCGGCTCCGCGTCTCCGCGTCCTCCGCGTTACGTGTTGGCAAAATCCTCCGCCAGCGCATCCAGCAGCTTCTGGTGGATGCCGCCGAAGCCGCCGTTGGACATGACCAGCACGTGATCGCCCTCGCGCGCCTCGCGCACCACGGCGGCGACCAGGGCGTCGAGATCGTCGAGCACGCTGCCGCGACCGCCGAGCGCGGCGGCCACGGGTGACAGGTCCCAGTTCAGTCCGGCGGGCTGGTAGAGAAACACGCGATCGGCGGCAGCCAGGGAGGCGGCGAGACTGTCGCGGTGCACGCCCATGCGCATGGTGTTGGAGCGCGGTTCGAGCACGGCCAGGATGCGCGCGCCGTTCACGCGCTTGCGCAGGCCGTCCACGGTGGTGGCAACGGCGGTGGGATGATGGGCAAAGTCGTCGTAGACGGTGACGCCGCGCACGCGGCCGCGCACTTCCATGCGGCGCTTCACGCCCTGGAACTCCGCCAGGGCATCAAGGGCGACGGCGGGGGCCACGCCGGCGTGACGGGCGGCGGCGATGGCGGCGAGGGCGTTGGCCACGTTGTGACGCCCGAGCAGCGCCCATTCCAGGCGACCGAGGCGCTCTTCTCCCAGATACACGTCGAAGGCGCTGCCGTCCGGCGCGAGGTCGCGCGCGTGCCAGCCCGATATGCGCCCGACCCGCTCCACCGGCGTCCAGCAACCCATGGCCAGCACCTCGTCCAGGCTGCGTTCGTCACCGGCGACGATCAGCCCGCTGCGCGGCACCGTGCGCACCAGATGATGGAACTGGCGCTGGATGGCGGCGAGGTCGGGGAATATGTCGGCGTGGTCGTATTCGAGGTTGTTCAGCACCGCCGTGCGCGGGCGGTAGTGCACGAACTTGGAGCGCTTGTCGAAGAAGGCCGTGTCGTATTCGTCGGCCTCCACCACGAAGAAGTCCGTCGTGCCCAGGCGCGCCGAAAGGCCGAAATCCTGCGGCACGCCGCCGATGAGAAAACCCGGCGTGAGGCCGGCGTGCTCCAGGATGCGTGCCACCATGGCCGAGGTGGTGGTCTTGCCATGGGTGCCGGCCACGGCGATCACGAAGCGCCCCGCGAGCACATGCTCGGCCAGCCACTGCGGCCCCGAGGTGTAGGCGAGGCCGCGATCGAGCACGTATTCCACGGCGGGATTGCCGCGGGACATGGCATTGCCGATCACCACCACGTCCGCCGTGGCCGGGATGCCTTCGGGCGCATAGCCCTCGGTCAGCGCGATACCTGCCTCGGCCAACTGCGTGCTCATGGGCGGATAGACATTGGCATCCTGACCGCTGACCGTATGCCCGAGGGCGCGCGCCAGCAGGGCGATGCCGCCCATGAAGGTGCCGCAGATACCGAGGATGTGGAGATGCATATCAAGCCCCTGCGCCGGTGAGCAGGCCCGACACGAAATAGGAAATCATGGTGTATGCGAGGGCGGAGGCAATGCCGAGCAACGGCGTACCGTCGAGGGCGTGACGAAAGATGTGCGCCGCCACGGCCACATTCCAGCCCAGCAGAAGCAGCGACAAGGCCGATGCCGCCCACTCGCTGCCCCCGCTGTAATACCAGAGCGTGATGGCCAGCGCCAGCAGGCCGAGCATGAACTCGGCGCCGGCCATGGCCGTGACGGTCTGGCCGAAGCGATGGGCGCGTCCCGCGAACATGAGCGCGCCGTGCACCAGCGCCACCACCAGCAAGGTGCCGATGAGCGCCGCGGCCGCGGCCTGTCCGGCCGGATAACCGAACAGCGCCAGTGCGAAACCAAGCAGCCAGTGCAGCACCAGCATGGACCACAAGAGCACGGGCGAGTCCGGCACGGCCTGCGGACCCACGCGCAGGAAACAGAGGCGAGTAAACAGTGAGAAGTGACAGTACACGGCGGCTACCCGGGTTGACCGGCGCGTCAGTATACCGGAAGGGTCATGACGGGCACGGGGATCTGGTCACGCCCATGCGGGCGTTCAACATCGAGCTGGTCTTGGTTCCTCGTTCACGGTTTTCGTGAGTCGGTTCATAGGGCGGGCGCAGTCGCCGCAGCGGCATCGCTTGCCCGGCTACGCATCGCGGGGCCTCGGGTATACTCGCGTCTTGTTCGAAAGGAACCCTCAATGCAGACGCTTTACGTGGATACGCCGGAGGCGCTGCGCGCGCTGGCCGCATCCCTGCGCGGCAGCCCGTGGCTGGCGCTCGACACCGAATTCATTCGCGAGAAGACCTTCCGCCCGCAGCTCTGCCTGGTGCAGGTCTCGAACGGCGGCCTGACCGCCTGCGTCGACCCCCTCGCCATCGAAGATCTGACGCCGCTGCTCGACCTGATCTACGACCCTGCCATCATCAAGGTCATGCATGCGGCCCGCCAGGACCTGGAGATCTTCCTCGAACTGCGCGGCGAACTCCCGCACCCCGTGTTCGACACCCAGTTGGCGGCCACGGTTCTGGGCTATGGCGATCAGGTGGGCTATGGCGCGCTGGTCCGCCAGGTGCTCGGCATCGACCTGGACAAGGCGCACACGCGCACCGATTGGATGCAGCGGCCGCTGGATCCGGAACAAATCGAATATGCAGCGGACGACGTGCGCCACCTCGGGCCGGTCTATCAGCGCATCCTTTCCCAGCTGAAGGCGAAGGGGCGGCTGGACTGGCTGAGCGAGGACTTCGCTACCCTGGTGGAACCGCGCACCTATCGCACGCCGCCCGAGGAGGCCTGGCTGCGCATCAAGGGCGCCGGCAAGCTGAAAGGGGTGCAACTGGCTGTGCTGCGCGCGCTCACGGCGTGGCGCGAGCAGCAGGCCATGGCGCAGGACAAGCCGCGCCGCTGGATCCTGAAGGACGAGCTGCTCATCGAACTGGCCCGTCAGATGCCGGACACCCTGGCGAAACTCGGCCGCATGCGCGGCCTCGAGGCCGGGGTGCTCAACCGCTACGGGGCCAAGCTGGCGGAACTCATCGCCACCGCCCGCCGCCTGCCTCCCGAGGACTGGCCGGTGCTCGATCTCGCGGAACGGCTGACGCCCTCACAGGAGGCGGTGGTCGACCTGCTCGCGGGCGTAGTGCGGCAGCTCGGTGCGGATCAGGGGGTGAGCCCGACCGCCATCGCCTCGCGGCGCGACCTCGAGCGGGTGCTGCTCGGCGATGCCGAGGTCCCGTTGCTGCACGGCTGGCGCGGCGTGCTGGTCGGCAACACGCTGCGGGCGATCGTTGCCGGCGAGGCCATCGTGCGCGTGGAAGGGGAACGGCTGGTGGTCGCCGTTCCGCCCGCCGCGGACCAGGTCTTGCGCTGACCCTCGTCGGGGAGCCTTCGCGAAAATGGAATTCAGGCAACTGCCCCACCGCTTCCCCTGGCGCGCCGGCAACCGGTTTGCGCTGCTGGTGGACGGGCCGCAGTTCTTCCCGCCCATGCTGGAGGCCATCATGCAGGCACGGGAGACCGTGCTGCTGGAGGTCTACCTGTTCGAGTCGGGTGCGGTGGCGGATCGTTTCATCGACGCGCTGTCGGCCGCGGTGCAGCGCGGCGTGTCGGTGTACCTGCTGCTCGATGACTTCGGCTGCCTGGCGCTGTCGCGGCGTGATCGCCAGCGCCTGCGTGATGCGGGCGTGCACGTCACGTTCTACAACCCGCTGCGCTTCACCGGCGTGCGCCACAACCTGTTCCGCAACCACCGCAAGCTGCTGCTGGTGGACGGCGCCGTCGCGTTCGTGGGCGGCATGGGTCTTACCGACGCCTTCGCGCCCGCCGATGGCGAACCATGGCACGACACCGCGGTGCGCATCGAGGGTCCGGTGGTGGCCGACTGGCACCTGAGCTTCGTGCGCACCTGGAACCTGTGGTCGCGCCACGCGCTCACCCTGCCCATCCCGCCGACGAAGCGCGCCGGCATGCAGGTGGGCCGATTGGCGCTGAGCGCAGGCCTGCAGCGCACCGAGATCAAGGGCGCGCTACTCAAGCGCGTGCGCGCGGCGGAGCGGCGCGTATGGATAGCCACCGCCTACTTCATCCCGGCCCGCCGCCTGCGGCGCGCGTTGCGCCAGGCAGCGCGCGCGGGTGTCGACGTGCGCCTCCTGCTTACCGGACCACAGACAGACCATCCCGCCGTGCGTCATGCGGGCAGGCGCTTTTACGGTCAGCTGCTGCGGGCGGGAGTGCGCATCTTCGAGTATCAGCCCCGCTTCCTGCATGCGAAGGTGCAGCTGTGCGACAACTGGGTGTCCATCGGCTCCAGCAACGTGGATCGCTGGAACTTCCGCTGGAACCTGGAAGCGAATCAGGAAGTGGCGGATGCCGGCTTTGCCGCCGAGGTGCAGGCGTTCTTCGAACGGGATTTCGCGGCGAGCCAGGAAATCGTGCTGGCCGACTGGGCCAAACGCTCGCGATGGGCCCGGCTCCAGGAACGGGCCTGGGGCGCGCTGGATCTGTGGATGGAGCGCCGCAGTCAACCGCGGCGCTGATTCACCGGACGAACGAAGGCCGGGCGGGCGCAAGGCCCGCCCTGGAGGTGCCACCCCGCCCGGAACGAGCGGGGCAGACGACAGAACCGCTTACTTGCGGCGCTTGACGGCCTTCTTCACAGCCTTGCGCGAAGCGACCTTCGGCGCAGCGGCCTTGGCGACGGCCTTCTTGCGCGTGGCCTTCTTGGCAGCGGCCTTCTTCTTCGGCGCCGCCTTCTTCTTCACGGCACCCTTCTTCTTCGGTGCAGCCTTCTTGGCGGCAACCTTCTTCTTCGGTGCAGCCTTCTTGGCGGCAACCTTCTTCTTCGGTGCAGCCTTCTTGGCGGCAGCCTTCTTCTTCGGTGCAGCCTTCTTGGCGGCAGCCTTCTTCTTCGGTGCAGCCTTCTTGGCGGCAGCCTTCTTCTTCGGTGCAGCCTTCTTGGCAGCGGCCTTCTTCTTCGGCGCCGCCTTCTTCACTGCAGCCTTCTTGGCAGCGCCCTTCTTGGCGGCAGCCGCCTTCTTCGGAGCAGCCTTCTTGGCCTTACGCTTGGCCGGCGCCTTCTTGGCGGCAG
Organism: Thiohalomonadaceae bacterium; assembly: GCA_050179875.1. Classification (GTDB taxonomy): domain Bacteria; phylum Pseudomonadota; class Gammaproteobacteria; order Thiohalomonadales; family Thiohalomonadaceae; genus JALOAT01. Next base: position 25,078 of record JBFXES010000017.1, on the reverse strand, counting down.
CCTTCGTTTCGGCTGCCGGGGCCTGTTCGGCCATGGCAGTCACTTCTTCACCCGCGCCCACGTTACTCACCTTTGCTTTCTCCTCTGGCTTCTTCTCAGGTGTGCTCTTCCTCCCCGCAGCTGCCTTCTTGACGGTCGGCACCTTCGGTTCAGCCGGTTGCGCTTTCCCAAGGTCGGTCGGGAGGGAGGCGATGACAGCATCGACTTGCGCGAAGATGTCGTCGATCTCACCAACACCATCCACGGTGTGGAGCTTGCCCTGGGAGCGGAAATACTCGACCAGCGGGGCGGTCTGGGCCGTATAGACCCGCAGACGGTTGCCGATGGTCTCCTCGTTGTCGTCCGCGCGATGGCGCAGGTCGCCACCACACCTGTCGCAGCGGTCGTCCAGCTGCGGCGGCGATGTATAGATGTTGTAGACCTGGCCGCAGGTGGCGCAGGTACGGCGGCCCGTCAGGCGCTGCATGAGGACGTCGAAGTCCACGTCGATGAGGACTGCCGCCTCAAGGGGCATGCCCACCGACTGCAGCATGGCGTCGAGCGCTTCGGCCTGGGGGATGTTGCGGGGGAATCCGTCGAGGATGAAGCCGTTGGCGGCATCGGGTTCGGCGAGGCGTTCGCGGATGATGCCAAGGACGATCTCGTCGCTCACCAGCTGGCCCGCATCCATGGCTTCCTTGGCACGCAACCCGAGGGGGGTGCCGGCGGCCACCGCCGCCCTCAGCAGGTCGCCGGTGGAGATCTGGGGGACCTTGTATTTCTCCACCAGCAGCTTCGCCTGCGTCCCTTTGCCGGACCCCGGCGCGCCGAGCAGTACGATTCTCATGTTCGGTGTTCTCCAAAGTGCCCTGTTTTTTCTGCTCCCGATTGTTCCGTCGCCCGCTCAATGCAACAGCCCGGTGATGACGGTAGGCACATTGCGATTAAGCTAATCTGAGAGTCACGACTAAGTCAATGAGCCACGGCATTAATGCGCGTGCGAGGATGCCTCATAGAGCGCAGCGTGTCTATAGCTTCGGTCGACGTCGCGTGGCGATGAACGCGATCACACTCTCACATCGGATGCAAAAGGGGCGCTTCGGCAGCATGCGTCGGTGTTAGGGATGCCGATGGCATGTCGCCGGTGCGCAGCCGGACCCCATCTTTACCCTGGGCGAGGAGGCCTTGAGAGATGGCGAAGACCAATGCCTTTTATGCGCAGTCGGGCGGCGTTACCGCTGTCATCAACGCGAGTGCCTGCGGGGTGATCGAGACCGCCCGCGGGCACAAGGACCGGATCGGAAAGGTCTATGCAGGCCTCAACGGCATCCTCGGCGCACTGCACGAGGAGCTGATCGATACCAGCCGCGAGTCCGCCCGCACCATCGCCGCCCTGCGCCACACCCCCGCGGGCGCGTTCGGCTCGGCCCGCTACAAGCTCAAGGGCCTGGAGGAGAACCGCGCCGAGTACGAGCGCCTCATCGAGGTGTTCCGCGCCCACAACATAGGCTTCTTCTTCTATAACGGCGGCGGCGACTCCGCCGATACCTGCCTGAAGGTGTCGCAGCTGGCCTCGAGCCTGGGCTATCCCATCCAGGCGATCCACGTACCGAAAACCGTGGACAACGACCTCCCCATCACCGACACCTGCCCAGGCTTCGGTTCGGTCGCCAAGTATGTCGCCGTGTCCATCCGCGAGGCCGGGTTCGACGTGGAATCCATGGCCGCCACCTCCACCCGGGTGTTCGTGCTGGAAGTGATGGGCCGCCACGCGGGCTGGATCGCGGCGGCGGCGGGTCTGGCAGCGGAGGAGGAAGGCGACGCGCCGCACATCATCCTGCTGCCCGAGGTGGAGTTCGACGAGAACCGCTTCATCGCAAGGGTGGAGGACACCGTGAAGAAGCACGGCTATTGCGCCATCGTGGTATCGGAGGGCGTGCGCAACAAGGAAGGCAAGTTCCTGTCCGAGACCGGCATGCGCGACGCCTTCGGCCACGCGCAACTGGGGGGCGTGGCCCCGGTCATCGCCGGCCTGGTGCGCGATCGCCTCAAGCTGAAATATCACTGGGCCGTGGCCGATTACCTGCAGCGCGCCGCGCGCCACATCGCCTCCGCCACGGATGTGGACCAGGCCTATGCCGTGGGCAAGGCCGCCGTCGAGTTCGCCCTCGCCGGCAAGAACGCGGTCATGCCCGCCATCGTCCGCAAATCCGACAAGCCCTACCGGTGGACCATCGGCGAGGCCAAACTGGCCGATGTCGCCAATAAAGAGAAGAAGTTACCGCGCAATTTCATCACCCGGGACGGGTTCGGCATCACCGATGCGTGTCGTGCCTATCTTGCTCCTCTAATAAAAGGAGAGGACTATCCACCGTACAAGAATGGCCTGCCGCAGTATGTGAGACTCAAGAAGGTCATGGTGCCCAAGAAGCTGGCGCCGTTTGCAGGCCGCTAGGAATGCATGGCGGAGCACGCCTCCGCCATCGAAGGAGCCTTAGACGACGAGAAGGTGAAACAACCATTCTGATGGGAATAGGGAGGAACCAATGAGTTCAAGCCTCATATTTGCCTTGGTAAGCGCCGTGGCCGCTTTGGTCTTCGGCGGCGTCTCGGTGCGGTGGATCCTGGCCCAGCCGTCGGGCTCTGAACGCATGCGGGCCATCGCGGCAGCGGTCCAGGAAGGCGCGCAGGCCTACCTGAACCGCCAGTACACCACCATCGGCATCGTCGGTGTGGTGTTGTTCATCGTGCTGGGCGTGGCCCTCGACTGGAAGACCGGATTCGGCTTTCTCATCGGCGCGGTGCTCTCCGGGCTGGCCGGCTACATCGGCATGAACATCTCGGTTCGCGCCAACGTGCGCACTGCCGAGGCGGCGCGGAGCGGCCTCAACAGCGCCTTGCAGGTGGCCTTCCGCGGTGGCGCCATCACGGGTCTGCTGGTGGTGGGCCTGGGCCTGCTGGGCGTAGCCGGTTATTACGCCTTCCTGCAGGCCACCGCCGCCGAGGGCGAGGCCCTCGATCAGATCCTGCACCCCCTGGTGGGCCTGGGCTTCGGCGGCTCCCTGATCTCCATCTTCGCGCGACTGGGCGGCGGCATCTTCACCAAGGGCGCCGACGTGGGCGCCGATCTGGTGGGCAAGGTGGAGGCCGGCATCCCCGAGGACGATCCGCGCAACCCGGCGGTGATCGCCGACAACGTGGGCGACAACGTGGGCGACTGCGCGGGCATGGCGGCCGACCTGTTCGAGACCTACGCGGTGACCATCCTCGCCACCATGCTGCTCGGCGCCCTGGTGGTGGGAGGCGCGGGCGAGAACGCGGTGCTGTATCCGCTGGTGCTGGGCGGTGTGTCCATCCTCGCCTCCATCGTCGGCGTGTTCTTCGTGAAGGCCAAGGAGGGCGGCAAGATCATGAGCGCCCTCTATCGCGGACTCATCGTCTCGGGCGTGCTCGCGGCCATCGCCTTCTATCCGGTGACCAGCAGCATGATGGCCGACAGCGGCTTCAGCGTGATGGCGCTGTGGGGTTCGGCACTCATCGGCCTGGCCCTCACCGCGGCCATGGTGGTCATCACCGAGTACTACACGGCCACCGAATTTGCGCCGGTGCGTCACATCGCGGCGGCCTCCACCACGGGTCACGGCACCAACATCATCGCCGGCCTGGGCGTGTCCATGAAGGCCACGGCCGCGCCGGTGCTCGCGGTGTGTCTGGCCATCTGGGGTTCCTATGCACTGGCGGGACTGTACGGTATCGCCGTCGCCGCCACCGCCATGCTCTCCATGACCGGCATCATCGTGGCGCTGGACGCCTACGGCCCCATCACCGACAACGCAGGCGGCATCGCCGAAATGTCCGAACTGCCCGCCGAGGTGCGCAACATCACCGACCCCCTGGATGCGGTGGGCAACACCACCAAGGCGGTGACCAAGGGCTACGCCATCGGCTCGGCGGGTCTCGCGGCCCTGGTGCTGTTCGCCGACTACACCCACGCCCTCGAGGCCGAGACCGGCGCAGCCACGCTGTTCGACCTGTCCGATCACATGGTGATCATCGGCCTGTTCATCGGCGGCCTGGTGCCCTACCTGTTCGCCTCCATGGGCATGGAGGCCGTGGGCCGCGCGGCGGGCGCCATCGTGGTGGAGGTGCGCCGGCAGTTCAAGGAGATCGCGGGCATCATGGAAGGCAAGGCCAAGCCCGAGTACGGCACCTGCGTGGACATGCTCACCCGCGCGGCCATCAAGGAGATGATCCTGCCGTCACTGCTGCCTGTGCTGGTGCCGGTGCTGGTCGGCCTCATCCTCGGTCCCAAGGCCTTGGGCGGCGTGCTGCTCGGCACCATCATCACCGGCATCTTCGTGGCCATCTCCATGACCACCGGCGGCGGCGCCTGGGACAACGCCAAGAAGTACATCGAGGAAGGGAACTACGGCGGCAAGGGTTCGGAGGCCCACAAGGCCGCGGTCACCGGTGACACGGTGGGCGACCCGTACAAGGACACGGCCGGCCCGGCGGTAAACCCCCTCATCAAGATCATCAACATCGTGGCGCTGCTGATCGTGCCGCTGATCTAAGAAGCGAACCACGGGGGACACGGGGAACACGGGGGGAAGAACCCGTTTCTCCGTGGCCCTCCGTGGTCGCTCCCTTACTACGGGGAGGTAACGGCGGGCACGGCCGCCCTATGCGTCTGCCCTCTGACATCCGTCTTCCGTCTCGCTATAATTGCCAGCTTTTTCTAACGAACCCTGTTGGGAGCTTCTTTACTTCGATGAACCTTGACCGCGTCAGCACCGGTAAGGACGTCCCGAACGACGTCAACGTGATTGTCGAGATCCCGGCCCACAGCGACCCCGTGAAGTACGAGGTCGACAAGGAGACCGGGGCCATGTTCGTGGATCGCTTCATGGGCACGGCCATGCACTACCCGTGCAATTACGGTTACATCCCTCACACCCTGTCCGAGGACGGCGATCCAGTGGACGTGCTGGTGGTCACGCCCATCCCGGTGATCAGCGGCTCGGTGATCCGCTGCCGCCCCGTGGCCATGCTGAAAATGACCGACGAGTCCGGCACCGACGCCAAGGTGCTCGCGGTACCCATCGACAAGCTGTCCAACGGCTGTTACGCCCACATGAAGGGCCCCGAGGACATGCCCAAGCTGCTGCTCAACCAGATCGCCCACTTCTTCGAGCACTACAAGGATCTGGAACAGGGCAAGTGGGTGAAGATCGACGGCTGGGTCGGGGCGGAAGAGGCCAAGCAGGAGATCCTGGCCAGCATCCAGCGCTTCAAGGCGGCGCCCGAGAAGCCCTGCTTCTGAGCATCGCGCCAGAACGGCAAAGGGGAGGCCTCGGCCTCCCCTTTTTCGTTGCGCCGGGAGTTTACAGCCGCGGCCGGGGCGGTTCCCCGAAGGACTGCTCGTGCCTGGCCTGGTGTTCCACGTCGCGCCGCGCCGTGGGCTGGACCTTCAGGCGCTCGAAAGGGATCTCGCCCTCGCATTCCTCGCACAGGCCGTAGCTGCCCATGTCCATGCGCTCCAGCGCCGACTCCACCTCGCGCAGCTCGCCGATCAGCCGGCTCACCGCGGCGATGTTGGTATCCACCAGCAGGTCGGCCACGGACTCGTCCGCCGGGTCGTGCACCTGCCCGGCCAGTTCGCCGTAGCGTTCCTCGTCCGACCGCAGGAGTTCGTCACGGATTTCGGTCCGCAACTGCTCGCGCGCATTCAGCAGGGCCTGCCTCAGTTCCGCGAGCTGGGCTTCGGTGAGATGCGACATGTTGGTGTCCTCTTTCAGTGGCCCGGCGTGTTGTGCTCGACCCAGCGGGCGCCGGTTTCGAGCTGTTCCTTTTTCCAGAAAGGCGCCCTGGATTTCAGGTCTTCCATGATGAAGCGGCAGGCCTCGAAGGCCTCGCGACGGTGCCCGGACCAGACCGCCACCAGCACGATGGGATCGGCCGGCAGCACCTCGCCGATCCGGTGCACCACCAGCACGTCCTCCAGGGACCAGCGCGCCTGCACCTCCGCCGCGATGCGCTCCAGGTGGCGCTCGGTCATGCCGGGATAATGCTCGAGCGTCATGGCGCGGACCTCGTCGCCTTCGTTGATGTCGCGCATGGTGCCCACGAACACCGCACAGGCGCCCACCTTGGCGCGCCGCGCCAGTTCCTGCTCGTGGCGGCGCAAGCTGTCCCAGGGATCGAAGGGTTCCGGAGTGACGATGATGCTCACGCACCGCCTCCGGTGACCGGCGGGAAGAAGGCCACTTCGTCGCCATCGGCGAGCGGCTGATCGGCCCCGGCATAATCCATGTTCACCGCCACCAGCACATTGCCGGGCAGCGGCCGATCGGGCACCACCTCCTGCCACAGCGCGGCAGGCGTCAGGCCCTCGTGGTACGTCTGTGTCGTGCTTTCGATACCGATCTGCTCGCGCAGGCTCGCGAAAAATTTCACGGTGATTGCCATGGCTTTGGTCCGGTTTGCAGCACCTTGCAGCCGAGCCTATCATGAACCGCCCCCGCCACCAACGCACTGCCATGGCTGAACTGACCCATTTCAACAGCGCGGGCGAAGCCCACATGGTCGATGTGGGCGACAAGCCCGCCACGCGACGCGTTGCAATCGCCGAAGGCCGCATCGTCATGCGTCCTGAAACCTTGTCCTTGATCGAACAAGGTAGCCATAAAAAAGGCGATGTGCTCGGCATCGCTCGCGTCGCCGCCATTATGGGTGCGAAGCGCACCGCGGACCTCGTCCCCCTGTGCCATCCCGTCGCCCTCACCCACGTGGACGTGGCGCTCGCGACCCGGCAGGACCCGCCTGCCGTGCACTGCCGCGTCACCGCCGAGACGGTCGGTCCTACGGGCGTGGAAATGGAAGCCCTCACTGCCGTACAGGTGGCGCTGCTCACCGTGTACGACATGTGCAAGGCGGTCGACCGCGGTATGGTCATCGAAGGCGTCCGCCTGCTGGAGAAGGCCGGCGGCAAGTCCGGCCACTGGAAGGCCGAATGAAGACCCCGGGCCCGCCTGGGCTCTTGCGTCAGGGATACTGAGCGATACACCTTCCTTTATGGCCACCGGTCACGAACATCCCCACCACCATGCACATGCAGGCGGAAGCGGGCGTCGGCTGCGGTACGCACTGGCGCTGACCCTCGGCTATGCCATGGTGGAGGTGCTGGGCGGGCTGTGGTCGGGATCGCTGGCGCTCCTGAGCGATGCAGGCCACATGCTCACCGACGCGCTGGCGCTCGGCCTTGCCGCCGTGGCGGCCTGGCTTGCGACGCGGCCGCCCTCGGCGCGGCATTCCTATGGATTTGGCCGCGCCGAAGTGATTGCCGCGCTCCTGAATGCGGCATTCATGTTCGTCGTGATCTCGGTGATAGCCGCCGAGGCATGGGAGCGCCTCAACGCGCCGGTGCCGGTGCGGGCGGGCGGTCTCATGGCCGTGGCCGGATTCGGCCTGGTTGTGAACGGCGCGGTGGCGTGGGTCCTCGCGCGGGGAGAGAGCACCCTCAACGTGCGCGCGGTGCTGCTGCACGTGATCGGTGATCTGCTCGGCTCGGTCGCGGCGCTCACCGCGGGCGCCGTCATCTATGTCACCGGCTGGACGCCCATCGATCCCATCCTGGCCGTGTTCGTCTGCCTGCTGATCCTCTATTCCACCCTGCACCTGGTGCGACAGAGCCTGCACGTAGTGATGGAAGGCGTGCCGCTGCACATCGACCTGCCCACGGTCGGCCAGGAAATGGCGCGCATACCGCACGTGGTGTCGGTGCACGACCTGCACATCTGGGAACTCTCTTCAGGCAAGATCGCGCTCTCCGCTCATGTGGTGGTCGACGAGATCCGCCAATGGGAGCCTACGCTGGCGCGCCTCAACCGCATGCTGCACGACGTGTACGACATCGAACACACCACCCTGCAGCCCGAGACGCCGCATACCACCCGTCTGATCCATCGTATGCACTGGCAGCCGCCCCGCGCGCCGGGCCACTGAACGAAGCGGAGAACCGCGAGAGGTGCGGGCGCGGGAGCCCGCCCTGCCGTCACACGATCCGGCAGGCGTCGTCGAACGCGAGCCGCGGACCGCGCGGGCGCAGGCGGCCTGTATCCCCATAACCGATGGCGCAAATGAAATTCGCCTTCCAGCGCCCGTCCGGGAAAAACGCTGCGTTCAGCTTCCCGGCATCGAAACCCGACATGGGCCCGCAATCGAGCCCCAGGCTGCGCGCGGCCAGGATCAGATAGGCACCCTGCAGGCTGCTGTTGCGAAACGCCGTATTGCGGATCGCCTCCGGCTTGCCCACGAACCAGGCACGCGCGTCGGTGTGCGGATACAGGGTGGGCAGGTATTCGTAGAACTCCATGTCCATGGCGACGATGGCCACCACCGGCGCGCTCATGGACTTGGCCACATTGCCTTCGTCCAGACACGGCTTGAGTCGCGCCTTGGCCTCGTCGCTCTTCACGAAGACGATGCGCACGGGCGAACTGTTGGCGCTGGTGGGTCCCCACTTCATGAGCTCGTAGAGCGCGTGAAGTTGTTCGTCGCTCACCGGCCGGTCGAGCCAATAGCTGAAACTGCGCGCCTTGCGGAACAGGGTGTCCAGTGCAGTGTCATCCAGGGGTTCGTTCATGCGGTCCTCCTTTCGCTTCGGCGCAGCATAGCGCCCCTGGCACGCACGATTGAAGAGCGGCCGATGTGCGTTGCGCCTGCTGCGGTACTGTTGCCGCTTCGCAGGTATACTCGCGGCCATGACGAATCCTCCATGCGATGAACGGGAATTGCTGCAACGCGCCCGCGCGCTCGCGGGTCGCCGCCTGCGCGACATTGCCGCCGAGCTGCGCATGGACGTGCCTGCGGACCTGCACCGCAACAAGGGCTGGATAGGCGAGCTGATGGAACAGGTCCTTGGCGCCAGCGCCAGCTCGCTGCCGCAGCCGGACTTCCCGCATCTGGGCATCGAACTCAAGACCCTGCCCATCGACGCACGCGGACGTCCGCGGGAATCCACCTACGTGTGCACTGTGCCGCTGGAGGAGGCGGTGGGGGAAAGCTGGGAGACTTCCTGGGTACGGCGCAAGCTCGCCCGCGTGCTGTGGGTGCCCGTGCAGGCCGATCCATCCATCGCCCTCGCAGAACGGCGCGTGGGCACCGCCTTGCTGTGGAGCCCGGACGCGCAGGAGGAGGCACGGCTGCGTCGCGATTACGAAGACCTCATGGAACTGGTGTACACCGGCCAGCTCGATCGCATCAGTGCACATTTCGGCGAGGTGATGCAGATCCGCCCCAAGGCCCCCCACGGACGCGCCCGCCGGCGCGCGCTCGGCACCGACGGTGCCCGCGTGCTCGCCAACCCGCGCGGCTTCTACCTGCGGGCCTCATTCACGGCGGCGATTCTTGAACGCCATTACGCGGCGGGTTGACGGAGATTTCACCGCATGGGATGCGAAGGGGCGCCAAGGGTATTCGTTGGATTCCGGGCAGGCGCAGCTTCGGCTGCGACAGCATGAGAGTACGACCGGCGCGGTTCGCGTAGAGGCGTTCAGCCCCCGCGCCGAAAGCATGAAGGGCGATCACTCCTTCGCGCCCCTTTGCGTCCTTTGCGGGTAATCCCTTGCCGTCAGCGCAGGACCAGAGAACGCCCGGCGCGGGACTCGTAGCGGCGGTGGAGTTGTTGATCGAGGTAGTGATGAAAGAGGCGCTCCCCTTCGCCCGCAAAGGCGACGAAACGGAGGCCGATACGGAACTCGCCTGCGCTGCTGTCATAGACGCAGTGCGCCACCTGCACCTGCGCCTCGATGTCCACGAAAATGCCGTCGTGATCCGGCACCTTCATGAGCAGCACGAACTCGTCGCCCTCGTCCGCGCGCCACGGACTCAGGACCTGCACGCCGGCACGCGACATGTCATGGGTCCAGAGATCCGCGACGCGTCCGCCCCTCCACCGGAGCCATACCTTGCGGCGCAGGCGCAGACGCGGAAGCTGGCGGCGATCGTTCACCCGTTAGAGGTCCTCAGGTCATGGCGCGTTCGAGGAATTCCTGGACCTTGTGCCAGGCGTCCTCGGCGAGTTCGGCATTGTAGCGCTCGCTGGTCGGATTCACGAATCCATGGGCCGCATCGTAGCACAAGGTCTCGACGCGCTTGCCTGCGGCTTCCATGGCCTGGTTGAATTTTTCCATCTTCGCCGGCCAGGTCTGCTCGTTCTTGGCATAGACGGCGAACACCGGCCCGCCCAGTTGTTCCAGCTGGCTCACGTCGGTGAGCATGCGGCAGTAGAACAGCACGGCGGCTCGCACGGCCTCGGGATCGAGCAGCGCGGCCTGCATGGCCTGGCGGCCGCCGAGCGACCAGCCGAGGCAGGCCACCTTGCGTCCGTTCTGCTTGAGGAAATCGATGGCGGTAACCAGCTTGCTGTCGGCCTGATCCTGATCGAGCGCGCGCATCATCTCGCCGGCCTCTTCGACGGAGCGCGCACGCTCGCCGTCGTAGAGATCGATCACCATGGCCTTGTAACCGGCAGCAGCGAAGCGATCGGCCCACTGCTTGTTGTAGTCCAGAACACCCCACCAATCGTGAACGATCAGTATGGCGCGCTTGGCGTCATCCGGACCGCACACGTAGGCCTCGAACTCATAGCCATCCGGGGTTTTGAAAGTCATTGCGTTGCTCTCGCGGCAAATTCGAAGGTGTCGTCTCCTATCCGTTACAGGCGTCCGGCCCCATACCGTCTCCGACGGCGGTGCGTATTTTATCCGCGCCGCGAATCTAGTCCATCCCTGCGCGTTCACGGCCATTTCGCGGCCGATTGCGCGTTGTGCGTACACTACACTTGACAGAACCGCGACAGGGAGGATGCCATGGGCGACCACGTCTATAAGCTGGTGGAACTGGTCGGTTCGTCCACCACGAGCAGTGACGAGGCGGTCCAGAACGCCATCGCGCGCGCCAGCGAAACACTGCGCAATCTGGACTGGTTTGAAGTCCTCGAGATCCGGGGCAACCTGGCCAACGGCCGCGTTGCGCACTGGCAGGTCCGCGTCAAGGTCGGTTTTCGTGTGGAGGAAGGATAGAGAACGGGCACCGCTCGAGGCCGTTCCGGGCGAGCAGAAACATCGCCGCATTCCAGGATTGCCCGGCCATGCCCTGGGCCATGCCGGTACGTCCGTCGAACCATTCGCTGAAGCGCCAGCCGTCCTGCCGGTTCGCGTCCGCCAGCGCCGCGAGCGCCGCCCGGGCCTGCGTCCTCTGCCCCAGCGCCGCCAGGGCGAGCACCCAGAAACCGCCGATGAATGGCCAGGCACCGCCGTTGTGATAGCGCCACGGCAGATTCTGCCGGTGCCGCCCCATGTAGCTGCGCCATGACGCCGAACCTTCCGCGATGGGTGTGCACACCGCGCGCACCGGCCAGGGCGCGTCCACGCCCGCGGTCCTGAGCGCATGCACGATGCGGTGCGCCGGCGCGTCGCCTGCCAGGCCGAAGAGCACGGCGAGCAGGTTGCCGAGCACGTCGCCCTCCTCACCCCAGAAGGAGAGGTTCACGAAGCTGAGATACAGGCTGCTTTCGCGGCTGCGGTTGCGCACGTAATGGGTGAGCAGGCGCAGCCGCCGGTAATCGGGCCGCTCGCGCGAATAAGGATAAAACAGATGGTTGAAGTGATAACGGGTAGCCTCCGCGTCGGGCAAGCCGAAGCGGCGCTTCACGCCATACCAGAGTGCGTTGCTGTAGAGCACATAGCCCGAGCGCGGCATGATGTCGGCCCAGTCGCTGGCCTCGTTCTGCTGCAACAGGCGCAGACGCGGGTGCTCCTGGCATTGCAACCACTGCAGGGCGCGGCGGATCTGCGCTGCCAGGCGCTCGCGCAGGCCGTCGCGTCCGTGACGCGCCAGGTGATCCACCGCGAGCAGCCACCACAGCGTGGCGTCAATGCAGCCCAGGTACCAGAAATCCGTCTCGCCGCCGGAGGGGTCCACGTACTTGGGTATCTGGCCGTTGTCGGCCTGGTGATCCGCGAGGGTGAGCAGGCTGCGCTCGGCGCCTTCCGCCAGCACGGGATCGCCGCTGGACAGCATGCCGAAGGCGCAGATGGCCGCGTCGCGGCCGAAAATACGGGTGTAACGCCGTGCCTCCGCGAGCGCGCTGGGTGTGGCCGCCAGGATTCCCCCTTCCACGAGGTTGCGCCTTAGCAACGCAATCGCTTCACGTTCCGCCTGCGCGATGAGTTCGGCGTCCATGAGGTTTCTGCGGCGATGGATGGCGGCCATCTTCGCGCCGGTGCAAGGGATCCCGCAAGCGCATCCCGGGGGTTCTGTGAGCAGGTTCGTAAAGGAACACGCGCCGTACCGACCCGCGGCTCAGGGGAACAGCCAGGTCGAGCCGAGGAACAGCAACACCCCGACCAGCGCGCCCACCAGCGTGCCGTTGATACGGATGAACTGCAGGTCGCGGCCGACCACCAGTTCCAGACGGTCGGTCATGGTGGCGGTGTCCCAGCTTTCCACCACCTCGGCGATGAATCTGCCGATCTCGGTGCGCCAGAGCACGGCGAATTCCACCGTGAGCGCCTCGATGCGACGGTTGACGCGCGCGCGCACCGCTTCATCCTGCATCAGGGTGGCGCCGAGCGCCGCCAGCGCGTGCGCGAGCGCTGCGGCGATACGCGAATCGCCGGCCTCGGCGTCCTCCACCACACGCCTGCGCACTTCCTCCCACACGGCGGCGAAATACTCCTGCATGCGCGGGCTGTCGAGCAATTCGCGTTTGAGCGCCTCTACCCGCGCCTGCATCTCGGGCGAATGCTTCAGGCGCTCGATGAAATCGTGGGTGGCGGCGTCGAAACCCTGCCGCGCTTCGTGTTCATGGTCGGCCAGTTCCTCCAGCAATTCGTGCAGGCCCATGATGACGCGCCGGGCTATGCGGCGGTCGATGCTCGGCGGCACCCACCAGCGGCTCTTGTCGCTGACGAGTGCATACACGCGCTCCTCGTGTCTGGCCAGCAGTTCGCTGCCCAGCACCAGGGCGCGATCGAACAGTTCCTGGTGACGCCCGCCGGCCTTGAGCAACTCCAGGAGTCCGCCGAGCATGGGGGCCAGATTCACCTGCGCCAGTTGCTCGTGCAGCGCGCGCCGGACGAAGTCGCGCAGGCTGCGATCATCGGCGGCGTGCACCATCCAGGGCAGGGCTTGCGTGATGCGCGCAGCCAGGCGTCCGGCGTGGGCGGGCTGCGCCAGCCACTGACCCAGGCGCGACGCCAGGTCCAGCGAACGGAGTTTCTGCGCCAGGAGATCGGGCTCGAGGAAATGCCGCTCGACGAAACGCCCCAGGGCCACGCCGATGCGCGCCTGGTTACGCGGTATGATGGCGGTGTGCGGGATGGGGATGCCGAAGGGATGACGGAACAGCGCGGTCACTGCAAACCAGTCGGCCAGACCGCCCACCAGGGCGGCCTCGCTGGCGGCACGCACCAGTTGCAGCCAGAACGGTGCTTCGGGAACGAGTCGCGCGCCCACATAAACCATTGCCATGAACAGGAGCAGGCCGCCCGCAAGCCGGCGCTGTCGCGCCAGGGCGGCGCGCTGTCCCGGTTCGTTCTGTTCGGCGCCTGCTGACATGGAGCAAAGTGTGACACAACCGCGCAACCGTCATGCCATCACGGATCGCCGGCAACGGGGCTGTGGGAAGCCGCACACCGTCACGGAAGCCGCGGGCGGGCAGCGGGAAAAATGGCGTGCCCGGACAGCGGCCTCCGGGGCCGTCTTCGCCCGGCGGCCCCGCCGCCGCGTATCCGACCGCTCTCGGAGTGACGCCTGATGGGCATCTTTCACTGGGACTCCGCCTACTGCGTGGGCATCGACCAGGTGGACGGTCAACACGAGCGCCTGGTCGCCATCGTCAACAGACTGGACGAGGCCGTCTCCATCGGCGGCGAGGCGGCCCAGATCAACGGCATTCTCCAGGAACTGCTCGATTACACGCGCTATCACTTCGGCACGGAAGAACGCCTGATGGAAGCAGCACCGCACCTGCTTGCCCATTTCAGGCGGCACAAGCGGGAGCACGAGGACTTCGTGCAAAAGGTGCTGGGCTTCGTCGGCGCCATGGGGCGCGCGGAGGTCGCCGACGTGGCGCGGCCGCTGCTCGATTACCTCCTGCAATGGCTTGTGGCGCACATCCTCGGTTCCGATCGTGAGATGGCCCGCCTGCTCAGCAACCCGCAGGCCGCGCCCGACGGGGACACCGCCACGGCACAGCGCGCCCTGGACGTGGCGGCGGCCGAACGCAAGCTCATCGCCGCGCTGTCGGAAAGCGAGTGGCGTTTCCGCGCCATCGCCGACAACGCGCCCGTGCTCATCTGGATGTCCACGGCCGCCGGGCAGCGCGTGTTCTTCAATCGGCCGTGGTGCGATTTCACGGGTGTCGACAGCGGGCAGCTGGCCGCGCGCTGGCGTGATCTGATCCACGCCGATGACCTGCCCGCCTGCGAGGAGGCCTATCGGCGTGAACCCCCGGCCCCGGTCAGCCTCGAATACCGTCTGCTCCGCGCCGACGGCAGCTGGCGGTGGATGCTGGAAACGGCCGTCCCGCGCCAGAGCGAAGGCAGCTTCGCCGGGTACGTGGGCTCCTGCCTGGACATCAGCGAACGCAAGGCCTGGGAGCAGACCCTGGAGCGCGAAGTGGCCGAACGCACGGCGGAACTGCGTGATGCCAACGCGCGACTGGAGCGCGACAAGGCCGAGCAGCAGCGCCTGATCGCCCGGCTGCGGGATACGCAAGGACAGTTGTTGCAATCGGAGAAAATGGCATCCATCGGCCAGTTGGCCGCGGGCGTCGCCCACGAGATCAACAATCCCATCGGCTACGTCAAATCCAACCTGAACACGCTCGCGCGCTACGTGGAGGACCTGCTGCGCATCGCCGATGCGGCCGCCCACGATGCGGCGGTGCAACAGGCCTGCGGGGACATCGACCTGGCCTTCATCCGGGCGGACACGGCCGGCCTGCTGGCGGAGACGCGCGAGGGTATCGAGCGGGTGCAGCAGATCGTGCGCGACCTGAAGGATTTCTCCCATGTGGACCAGGCGGAGTGGCAGGTGACCGATGTGCACAACGGCCTGGAGAGCACGCTGAACCTGGTGTGGAACGAGCTCAAGTACAAGGCGACCGTGGTGCGCGACTACGGCGATCTGCCGCCCGTGCCCTGTCTTCCCCGCCAGCTCAACCAGGTCTTCATGAACCTGCTGGTGAACGCCGCGCAGGCCATCGAACGCAAGGGCGTGATCACCTTGCGCACGCGCCGCCGCGGCGACATGGCGGTCATCGAGATCAGCGACACGGGCGCAGGCATTGCGCAGGAACACCTCGGCCGCATCTTCGAACCCTTCTTCACCACCAAGCCCGTGGGCAAGGGCACGGGCCTGGGCCTGTCCATCGCCTACGGCATCATGGAAAAGCATGGCGGACACATCGAAGTGGAAAGCGCGCCCGGGCACGGCGCCACGTTCCGCCTTTGGCTGCCCTTGAATCCGGCCGCCGGCGGCGAAGCCGCGTGAGGGTTACGTGCGGCGGTCGGGCAAGGTCGCGGACCAGAGGCCCGCGGTTGAATTCCTGCTCCCCTCACCCTGTCCCTCTCCCGTGGCGAGACGGGACGTTCTTCCATGTATCTGAGATCTCTCCGGACGAGAGATGAAAAAGCGGATCATCCGCGTCCTCGTGCACGCCCTGCGTCCTTGCGTTGGTCCCTGTTTCGCACGGCGGATTCACTCGGCGCTGACCAGCCGGCCGGCACCGTGCATGCGGGCGCGCCAGAAGGGGTTTCCCAATTCGTCGTAGCGTACGGTCCTGCCCCGCGACGGCGCGTGGATGAACCGTCCGTCACCCACGTAGATGCCGACGTGCGGGCGTTCCCGCACGCGGAAGAACAACAGGTCGCCGGCGCGCAGCTGATCCAGGCCGACGGGACGCGCGGCAAGGAACTGGGCGTGAGCCGTACGGGGTATGTCGCGGCCCAGCAACCGGTGTATGTGGTGCACCAGGCCACTGCAGTCGAAGCCATCCGGACCCGTGCCGCCGAAACGATAGGGCGCGCCCAGGTAATATTTCGCCAGCGCAGCGACGAACACGCCCTCATGCTGGGCCTGCACTGGACCGCAGAGGGTGAGTAGCGCGAGTGACGTCAGCAGGCGGCGGATGATCATGGCTCCCGAAACGAAAACGGCACCGCGCCATGCGGTGCCGCTTGAGTTCAGTCCCGGAGCCTTGCTACGTCAAGCGCCGGTCTTTTCCCAGTCGTCCAGTTCCAGCGCCAGCCGCGCCAGTTCGGCCTTTACGCGCTGGGAATAACGTGCGTAATCGCCCTTGACCAGCGATTCCCGCGCGGTTTCCATGTCGCCGCGATCGACGGCGCGGATCACCTCGCCCGCACTCTTGTGAAACTGGGCGTGGACTTCCCGCAATTCGGGAAACTTGGGATGGGAGCCGAACTGCGCGCCGCCGGTGCTGTGGATCCACTTGCCCAACGCGCATTGATCATCCCGGCATACCACTTCCGGATCCAGTTTCTCGTCACTGGTACCGGCGATGTAGGCCTCCAGCCGGATCTTCCAGCGTACGTGTGCCTCGATGGCCGTGAAAAAATCGATGGTCTCGTATTCGGTGCTCTTGCTTACTGCCATGATTCCCCCGAATTCCTGTTCTTTACGGGTGCGGGTCGGCGGGTCTGCGCACCGCTCTCCTCGCCTGCACCTCTTTTCGTCCGGCTACGCGCGCTCCCCACACGTGTCCGACAGCGCTCATCCCGGCGGGGCCGCCGCCTGCACCTGTCCGGCCTCGCGGATGAAGCGCGGCTCGATGGTGTGGAGCCAGGTGTCCATGGGCGTGACCTCGCGTCCCAACCGCCATTCGTAGATGGCGGTATAGGTGAAGATACGCTGTACATATTCCCGTGTCTCGCCAAAAGTGATGTTCGCCACCCACACGTCCGCAGGTACCGGTTCGTGGTCGGGGCGCCAGCGTTCCACACGCCCAGGACCGGCATTGTAGGCGGCGAGGGCAAACAGCCGGCTGCCCTGGTAACGTTCCAGCAGGTCGCTCAGGTGCGCGGTGCCAAGGCGTATGTTGTTGTCGGCTTTCAGGATATCGGCGCGGCTGCGGAGCGGCAGCTTGTGCGCCCGCGCGGTGAGACGCGCCGTGGCGGGCATCAGCTGCATCAGCCCGAGGGCACCCACCCGGGAACGGGCCTCGACGCCGAACGCGCTTTCCTGGCGCATCACGGCGAACACGAAGGCCGGGTCGACGCCGCGCTTGGTGGCGGCAGCCAGCACTTCCTCCTGGTAAGGCGTGGGGAAACGCAGTTCCAGATCGTGCCGCTGCTCGGTGCGGCCCAGGGCCAGGATGGCCTGATCGAACCAACCCCATTCGTAGGCGAGCTTGGCCGCCACCTGCAGGCCGGCCTCATCCAGGCGGTCGATGGCCTCCCGCCACTCGCGCCGTGCCTCCACGCGCATGCCCACGGCCTGCAGTTCGCGCACCCGCACCATGGCCGGGACACGGCGCAACGCCTCGAGGCTTTCGTCGGTGACGCCCAGCGGCACGTTGTTGATGTTGGGCGCGCGTCCCAGGCGCGCCGCGGCCAGGAAGCCGAAGAAGGAGCGCTGGCTGGCGGCGATCTCGTAATGGATGCGCGCCTCATCCACGCGCCCGAGCTGTTCCATCGCACGCGCGCGCCAGTACTGCCACTCCTCCTGCGCGAACTCCTCGGGCGGCAGGGCATCCACCGCCGCGAGCGCCGCAGCCCAGTCCAACCGCCACAGGGCCGCACGCACGCGCCAATGGCGTACCTCCGGGTCGTCCAGTTGCTGCGCCACCCGGGTCAGCCACGACACGGCGTCGGGATGGCGCTGCAGCGCCATGCCAAGGGCGATGGCGCGCTCGGTGTGCAAGACCTGAGTCGAGGTCAGGCCGAATTCCGCGTGGGACTCGAAGCGCCGCGCCGCCGCATCGGCGTCCCGCTCGGCGAGCCGGCGTACGCCGTAGGCATACAGCTTGGCGCTCCAGAAGGACGATGCATCGGGCCGGAGGCGCCTGAGCTGGGAGTCCGGGGAGCGGTGCATCTGTTGCCAGCGTCGCACCCACGTGCGTTCCGCGGCGGGGAGCAGCCCCGTGAGATAGCGCACCAGACCCGATTGCCCTCGCTGGATGGCCAGTTCGATGCGCGCCAGCACCTTCTCGTGGGTGAGTTGCCCGGCCTCGCGCCAGGCGGCGATGGGGCCGTCGCATTCGTCGGGAAGGGAACTGCCGGTCAGCCACAGTGCATCCATGTCCTCCCATACGGCTTCACCGGCCCCGCTGCGGATGCGCGCATCAAGGAAGCGGCAGTCATAGGCGGTGCCCAGATCGGGCGCATGGTCGTGCACCAGGTCCTGCCAACGCCCGCGCCGCGCCAGATGGCTCAGCCAGGCGCGCCGCAATTGGCCGGCAAGCGGCGAATCGGCGTAGTCGGACAGGAAGGTGCGGATGTCCTCCGCGGGGATTTTCGCGAGGCGATTGCGCAGGTACTGATAACGCAGATAGGGATAGAGAGGGTAATTCCGCAGCAGGGGCTCAAGCCGGTTGTAGCCCACCAGATCGTTCCGCTCCAGGGCATGACGGGCGCTCGTGAACAGACGCCGTTGCTCGTCACGGGGCACGTCCGCCTGTACGGCGGATGCCACCACCGCGCAAGCCACGATCAGTCCACGGCACAGCTTATGGACGTCATGCATGTCCATAACGCTCCCCCAAGGAAATTACCGTAAGGGTGAATATCGACCGCTACAGTGTAGCGGTCACATAAAACTTTTCCCGGCGTCATGTCACAAAGCACATGAGCGCCGCCAGTATATTCCCTCAGGCCCGGCCGTTCGGCTATTTTTTCGCGAGGGCGGGAGCGCGGATCGGATGAAAGCACGCTACGGAAAACCCTGGCTCCTGGCGCCTTTGCTGTTGGCCTGGGCCCACCCCATCGCTGCGTTCGACGGGCTGGCCGTGAGTGTGGGCGACGGTCTCGGCAACGTGGAAATGCTGCGCGTGTCGCTGCTTGCGCGCCAGCGCGATCATGCGCCGGACCATGCCGGCTGGAACCTGCGCATCCACTGGGAGTTCGGGCTCGCCTGCTGGCGCGCGCACGATTCCTCCACGGGCGTGGACGAGATCTATAACGCCAACGTCACGCCCGTGCTGCGCTTTTCTCCGACCGGCCGCAGAGGTGCGCGCCCGTACGCGGAGTTCGGGCTCGGATTCCACGTGCTCAGCGATGATCGCATCGAGGACCGCACCCTGTCCTCGACCTATCACTTCGGCAGTCATGTTGGCGTGGGCCTGGTCACGGGCGGCGACAGGCGGTTCGATCTGGGCGTGCGCTATCAGCACCTGTCCAACGCCAGCCTGGAAACACCCAATCCCGGGATCGACTTCGCCATCGCGCGCATCGGCTGGCTGTTCTGAACCCGCGACGTGATGGGTTGCGCATCCCCGCCTTTCTTCGTCTCGTAGCATTCGGCGGATGCGCATCCGACTGCTGTTCGCACCGCTGTCGCTCGTGGGCATCCTCGCCCTGAGTTCCTGTTCCACCCTGGGCTATTACTCCCAGGCCGTCGGCGGACACCTCGACATTATGCTGCGCGCGCGCCCGCTGGACCGCGTCATCGAGGACCCCCGGGAACCCGAGGTCGTGCGCGACCGCCTGCGCATCGCGCGCGATGCGAGGATGTTCGCCGCCGCGCAGTTGGGCCTGCCCCTCAACCGCAGCTATGAGCGCTACGTGGACGTGGGGCGTCCCGCCGTCACCTGGAACGTGACCGCCACGCCGGCGCTCTCCGTGCAGCCGGTAGAGTGGTGCTATCCGGTGGCAGGGTGTTTCAGCTATCGCGGCTATTTTTCACGCAGCGACGCCCAGCGCTATGCGGAAAGCCTGCGCGAGCGCGGGTTCGACGTCTACGTCTCGGGCGCCAGCGCCTACTCGACGCTCGGCTGGTTTGACGATCCGCTGCTCAGCACCATGTTGCGCCGCTCGGAGGCGGAACTGGTGGCCACGCTGTTCCATGAGCTGGCGCACCAGAAGCTCTACCTGCGGGGCGACAGCGCCTTCAACGAGTCCTTCGCGGTGGCAGTGGCGGAGGAAGGCGTGCGCCGCTGGTTCCACGGCAGTGAAAAATACGTCAACTACGTGCGCGACCAGGAGCGCCTGCGCGCCGTCGCCTCCCTGCTGGTCGGCGCCCGCGAACGGCTGGCGGCGGTGTATGCGGAGGATATCCCCGACGCGGAAAAGCTCGCGCGCAAGCGTGACGTACTGGCGAAGTTGCGGGCCGATTACGCCGGACTGAAGGGTAAATGGGGCGGCTATGACGGCTTCGATCACTGGTTCCCACCCAACATCAACAACGCCCACCTGGCCCTCACGGCGACGTATCACGAGCTGGTACCCGGGTTCAAGGCACTGCTCGTGCTCGAGGGCGGCGATCTGAACAGGTTCTACGCTGCGGCGCGCAAGCTCGCCGGACTCGAACGCTCGGCCCGCAAACAACACCTGCATGCAGCCGTGGCGCAGGCACAGGCGGAACATCCGGACAGCTGACAGTGGAGCGGAGCCCCACCCCCTTGATTTTTTCGGCAATGGTTCACAAATGAAAATGCCGCAACTTGAAGGGCGGCAGGCCCGCACCTAACCTCGCTGGCCTGGAGGTAGGCATGAGCGCGACAGAAACAGGCAACGTATCGCCCCTGGAAATCCGTCAGCATCCCTACGGCTGGACCGTCACCTGTCTCGACGAGTCCGGCCACATCCGTCACGTGGCCACGGCAGACAATGAAATCCAGGCCTACCGCGCGGCACGCAAGCTCGCCGGCATCTACCGGCTGCAGGGCCGCGCGCGCGTCAGCACGCCGCGCGGCGATTACTTCCTCGATTTGGCCGCGGAACGCAACAACGGAAGCGCTGCATAGCGAGACCCTTCCGTAGGGCGGCGTTCGAATCGTTCGCGACGATCCGGAAGAAGACGCCAGGCCCCCGAAAAAGTTAAGGCGCCCGAAGGCGCCTCAACTTTTCTCAGTATGGCCGCTGACGCGGCCTTCACGCTACCCGAAGACTCAGGCTGCGGCCTTGGCGCGACGTGCGCTACGGCGACGGGCGGACTTCTTGGGTGCCGTCTTGCGGGCATGCTTCTTCTGGGCTGCGGCCAGTGCCTTGACGTAGGCCTTCTCGGTGCGGGCGTTCAGCGCCTGCACGGTAGCCAGCCAGGCGCCGGCAGCCTTCATTGCACTGCGGGTCGCGCCTTCTGCGGCGCGGGCAGTGCGCACGTCGGCGCGCGCTGCGGCCAGCGACGCACGGGCACGCTTGCGCACGGCCGCGCTCTTGGCGCTGTCGGCCTTGGCCTTCGCACTGGCAGCCTTGGCTTCGGCCTTGGCGAGCGCAGCGGCGGTCTTCTCATGCGCCTTGCGTGCGGCATTCAGCGCGGCATCGGCCTGTTTGGCCGAGTCGGTCATGATGTTACCGCCCTGAACCATCGCCGCCGCCTTCACCACGGCGCCCTTCTTCGCTGCGCTTCTGCGCACTGCCTTTTTCTTTTGTGCCATTGAAACGTCCTCGTTAGGCTGTGTTGTAAAGAAAGTCGACAGTCCGAGTATAAATCCAACTTTAACGATAAATAAACTCCACGCGGCGCAAGTGTCGGTCACCGTCACGACCCGGGAGTGCGCATCGTCCGTTACCGCGGTTTGTACGCCAGGGCTACGGTATAGGCCTTGCCCTGTTTCACCTTTTCATAATTCTCGAAAACTTCTTCGAAGGCGCGTTCGATGAACCGGCGCAGGCCGGTGATGGTCACCACGCAGATGCGGCCGCCGGGATTGAGATGCTGGAACGCATCGTAAAGCAGGATGTAGAGCATCTCCTTGCCCACCTTGGCGGGAATGTTGGAGACCACAAGGTCGAAGCGGCGATCGCCCACCTGAGCGAAACCGTTCGAAAGCATGGCCGTGGCGTTGTGCACGCCGTTGCGTTCGGCGTTCTTGCGCGCGTATTCCACCGCCACGAAATCCTTGTCCACGAGCAGGGTCTGACCCTGCGGCGCGAGCCGCGCCAGGGTCAGGCCGAGCGGACCGTACCCGCAGCCGAGATCGAAACAGTGATCCGTGGGATTCACCTCCACGTGATCGAGCAGCAGGCGCGATCCCTCGTCGATCTCGCGCGGCGAGAAGATGCCCCAGGTGGAGTGGAAGGTGAACGGCAGGCCGCGCAGCTTGGCATCGAAGACGATGTCCTTGCGCAGGCTCTCGATATAGTCGGCGAGTTCCATGATGGCGGTCGGGTGGGAATTGGGTAGCGCGCTAGTTTACACGCGTCGTCCGCAACGACCGGGCAAAAGAAAAGGGACGCGGAAGAGAGCAGGCATGTGGTTTCCTCCCCTCCGCGTCCCTGCCGGAGCCGCCGGGAGGAGAGCCGGAAGCCGGTGGTGAAGCGAGTTGACGGCTTCAGTATAGGCCGCCGACACATAATGGCCATTCAATCTTTATGATTGAACGGATAAGCTACAGCTTATCAATGTGAGCGCTTACGACGGTTCGGAGGCCGCAGGGGACGGACTTGGCCCCGGGGCCCGAGCTTGCGGCGCTGAAGGCGGGCGGTGAGCAGTCGGTCCATGATTTCCAGCACGCGGTCCTTGATGAGTTCGGCATGCAGGTTGTAGTAGTCCACACGGCAGGGCACCGGCTCGTGCAACGCGGTGCGCTGGCCGATCTCGAATTCCTTCCAGGCGAGCACCGGGAGGTTGCCGAGTCCCGTGTCGATGCAGAGCCAGGTGCGGTCGTTGAGGATGAGCTCAAGGTCATGCATGCCCGTGAGCTCGATGCGGGCCGGATTGTCGAGCCATGCCAGGGCGAGGCGAACCCGGTTGTACCGCTGCGCGCTGATCAGCGTCCGCTCACTCTCCAGCACCGGGAAATTCCTGTACATGGTTCAACGCCTGGCTGCGTTACCAGTGAGTATAACCAGCGTCACCCCGGTCGCCATGGCAACCCGCATGCCGTCGGGCTAACACGCAGGAAACTCATGGTCTACTTTAATAAAGCTTCGGATGAATACGTGGGCATGATTCGGGGCGAAGAAAGCAGGGAGCGCCGTCACCGTAAAACCTTTGGATCAACATAAGGCAAAGTACGTTATGAATGTCACGCTTCGCCAGTTGAAGGTCTTTGCCGCTGTCGCCAGGCATCTCAGCTTCACCAAGGCGGCCGAGGAACTCTGTCTCACGCAGCCCGCCGTCTCGATGCAGGTGAAACAGCTGGAACACCAGCTCGATGTCAGCCTGTTCGAACAGCTCGGAAAGAAGATTTACCTGACCGATGCCGGCGAGGAGGTGTACCACTACAGCCGTCAGATCACCCAGCAACTGGACGAGCTGGAGATGGTCCTGGCCAATCTGAAAGGACTGGAGCGCGGAAAGCTGAAGATCTCCGTGGCCTCCACCGCCAATTACTTCGCACCGACATTACTCGGCACGTTCTGCAGTCGCTTTCCCGGCGTCACCGTGAGCCTGGACGTGACCAACCGCGAGACGCTGCTCAAGCAGCTCTCCGACAACGACGTGGACCTGGTGATCATGGGCCAGCCGCCTGCGGACATGGACCTGGAAGCCGGCGCCTTCATGGAAAATCCGCTGGTCATCGTCGCCCCGCGGGATCACCCCCTGGCGGGAGAGAAGACCATCCCGCTAAAGCGGCTGGAGAAGGAGACCTTCCTGGTGCGCGAGCCCGGGTCGGGCACGCGCAACGCCATGGAGCGCTTCTTCGCCCAGCACGACATCCACATCACCACCGGCATGGAGGTGGGCAGCAACGAGGCCATCAAGCAGAGCGTGCAGGCCGGGCTGGGTCTTGGGTTGTTGTCCCGTGACACGGTGGACATGGAGCTGGCGCTGGGGCGTCTGAGCATCCTGGACGTGGCGGAGTTTCCCATCCTGCGGCACTGGTACGTGGTACATCGCCGCGGCAAGCGCCTGTCGGTGGTGGCGCAGGCGTTCAAGAAATTCCTGCTGGAGGAAAGTGCCGAACTGCTCGGCAAGCCGTCCGCGGTGATTGCCCTCGACGCCGTACGCGCGCAGAAGAAGGGAGCGGTCTGAGTTCGTACTTCCGGATGGGGCACACGCCTGAAAACAGGTGCCCCGACACGCAGGCCTGGAGGATACGAAGGAGGATTGCAGGCAGCGGGCGCCGGTCGAAAGAGCCCCGCCTGTTCATTCCCGGACCAGCGCCACCAAAAAAAGAGGGACCCGCGGACTCCCGCGGGTCGCCTCTTTCGTTGTGCCGCCGTGACTTACTTGATCTGCGGATCGAGTTCGCCCTTGGCGTAGCGCGCGGCCATCTTCTCCAGGGACACGCCCTTGATCTTGGAGGCCATGCCGGCGGAGCCGAAGGCCTCGTAACGGGCGCGGCAGATGCCCGACATGGCCTTGGTGGCTTCCTTGAAGTACTTGCGCGGGTCGAAGTTCTTGCGGTCTTCGGCCAGGTACTTGCGGATGGCGCCGGTGGTGGCCATGCGCAGGTCGGTGTCGATGTTCACCTTGCGCACGCCGTTCTTGATGCCTTCCACGATCTCGTCCACGGGCACGCCGTAGGTCTTGCCCATGTCGCCGCCGTACTGGTTGATGATGGCCAGCCAGTCCTCGGGCACCGAGGAGGAACCGTGCATGACCAGATGTACCGAGGGGATGCGGGCGTGGATTTCCTTCACGCGATCGATGCGCAGCACCTTGCCGGTGGGCTTGCTGGTGAACTTGTAGGCGCCGTGGGAGGTGCCGATGGCGATGGCGAGGGCGTCCACCTTGGTCTTGGCCACGAAGTCGGCGGCCTCGTTGGGATCGGTCAGCAGGGCGGAGTGGTCCAGCGTGCCTTCGGCGCCGTGGCCGTCTTCCTCGCCGGCCTTGCCGGTTTCCAGGGAGCCCAGGCAACCCAGCTCGCCCTCCACGGACACGCCGCAGGCGTGGGCCATCTCGACCACGCGACGGGTCACGTCCACGTTGTACTCGTAGGTGGACGGGGTCTTGCCGTCTTCCAGCA
>JBFXES010000016.1:0-31619 GCA_050179875.1 Thiohalomonadaceae bacterium | reverse complement strand
CCACCCGCGGCTCATCGGCGCCCTGGTGTTCGGCGGGGCGATCTATGCCCTGGCCCAGTTCGCACGTTACCTGGAGTTCATCGCCTAACCCCGTATTACGCCGGGTTTTTGCGCAAAATCCCGTTGACACGCTGTGCGCCTTGTGTTATTTGTGAACAGGTTCTCATTTTTTTGGGAACCGGGTCCCTGCGGGGACATCCGTCATTCGTCATCCTAACCAGAGGCTGCGGCCTCCCTTAACCGAGGAAATCTCAATGCGCAAACAACAGTCAGGCTTCACCCTGATCGAGCTGGTCATCGTGATTGTGATTCTGGGTATCTTGGCGGCGACTGCGCTGCCGCGTTTCGTCGATCTGCCTAAGGATGCACGTACTGCTTCGATCAATGGCATCGCAGGTGGTCTGCGCTCAACCGTTGCCATTGCCCAAGCTGCCTATCTGGCCGCTGGTGACAACACGGCTACCATTCTGAACATGAACGGCACCAACGTCACCGTCAATGCGGGCACGGGCATTCCGGATGGTACCGCTGCTGGAATTGGCACCGCCCTTCAGTCCTTTGAAGGTTTCAACGCGGACTACACAGACCCTACGGCGGTCACTTTCCGTCCGGTAAATGGCGGTAACGCCACCTGCCAAGCGGTATATAACGGATCGACAGGCGCTGTGACCGTTACCGTTGGCGGCTGCTAAGTCGACCCGACTGGCACGCCCGAGATCCGGCGAGCCGAAGCAGATTGTCAGTTAATGGGTGGCGCTATGCGCCACCATTTCTTCGGACACGTAGCGAAATTGGGTCTTGACCTTGGCGCCCTCAGTTGGCGCATACTGGCCATGATCTGCCGCCTCGTGGCGAGTTTCGCGCAGGGCATCACATCGCCTGCCGACGGTGCACCGCCTGAATAGCTCGTACACGCGGTCCTTCGTTCAAAGGCACAAGCGAGTCGGGGATAGTTGCGGACCTCGCGCAGCAGCAATGGGATACCGCGCGACTGCCGGAATGCATACCGTGCGAGATCGAATGACCCCGTTGTGCCGATAACGGGAGTGGTAGAGTGCAAGATCAAACGCTAACCCTGCCGACCCCGACCTTCCGCGCCGCGTGGCTTGGCGCGGGATTCTTGGCTTCCCTGGCCATCTCCTCTCTTTCTCATGCGGCGACCACCACCTTCACCAATCCGGGAACCTGGACCTGGACGGCACCGGCCGGCGTGACATCTGTCACGGTGGAAGCCTGGGGCGGTGGCGGCGGTGGCGGACGGGCCACTGGCAACCCTGCCCGGGGTGGCGGTGGTGCGGGTGGGCAGTACGCCAAGCGGGTCGTCAGCGTGACGCCGGGACAGAGCTATACGGTGGTGGTAGGCGCCGGAGGCGCCGGCGGGTCGTCTTCCACGGGAGGGAACGGCATGGCCGGTGGCGACTCCTCGTTTGGTAGCGGCCTGGTGGTCGCCAAAGGTGGCGCCGGGGGTGCAGTAGCGCCGGACTGCGGCACGGCCGCGGCTGGACTCGGCTCGACGGCAGGTGGCGTGGGTGACGTGATATATCCAGGTGGCGACGGCTCCCCCGGGGGTTCATCGCTGATCGTCTTTTGCCTGGGTATGTCGGGTGGTGCCGGCGGCGGTGGAGCAGGAAGCACGGGGCCTGGAGGAGACGCCAGCGGGACAACGGGGGGCACGGGTACCCCTGTTGGAGGTGGGAATGGCGCGAACGCCCGCACCAATCGCGGCGACGGTTATAACGGACAAGTGCGTGGCGGCGGCGGCAGCGGTGGCAACGCCAACAACGCGTCCGATCAAGACGGGGGCAACGGCGCGCGAGGCGAGATCATCATCACCTACGTCCTGCCACCGACCGCCAATACCACCAACGCCACGGCCATCACCATGGATGGGGCCACGCTCAACGGCGTGGTGAGCGCCAATGACGCCCCGACGATCGTCACCTTCGAGTATGGGCTCACCACCGCTTACGGGAGCGTCGTCGCTGCCGCACAAAGCCCGCTGGCGGCCAGCGCAAACAATGCCGACGTTTCTGCCACGGTTTCGGGCCTGCAGTGCGGGACGGTTTACCACTATCGCGTGACTGCGACGAATTCCGCCGGCAGCACCTATGGCGGCGATCAGACCTTTACCACCAGTCAATGTGCTCAAACCCGATCGCCCGGCTCCTGCGGCGTGGCAACGGGCATCGGCAGCATCAGTTGGTCACCGCTGAATGCGACGGCGAGCGATAACAATTACGCCCAAGTCTCCGTCACCGACAATCAGACCAGCCGTTTTCTGGTCTGCACCGGCTACGGCTTCTCCATACCCGCGGGAGCGATCATTACTGGCATCACTGTCGATGTAGAGCGCAGGGCTTCGGCCTCTCTCGTCAAGGATGCGGCGATGCGCATCGTAAAAGGAGGAACCATCGGCACCACTGACCGTGCCTCCGGCGACCAGTACCCCACCAGTGATGCTTACGCAGCCCACGGCGGCCCCACTGACCTGTGGGGAGAGACCTGGACCGCAGCCGACATCAACATGTCCAGCTTTGGTGCCGCCCTCGCAGTACAAAAAGCCGGCAGCAGGGGCGGATCACGCACGGTGCGTGTCGATCACATGAGAATATCCGTGGCCTATACGCTGCCTCCCGGACCCATGGTAATCGCCATCGATCGGCGTGACCCCAGCCCCACCAACGCCTCCAGCGTCAGTTGGGACGTGAGTTTCAGCACGCCTGTGGTTGGGGTGGATGCGGCAGATTTCACTCTGGTCGAGGCAGGCGTCAGCGGAGCAGCCATCACTTCGGTGACGGACAGCGGTGATGGCATGAACTACGTCGTCACGGCGAGCACGGGAATGGGAAGCGGGACCTTGGGACTGAATCTGGTCGACAATGATTCGATACAGAACGCCCAGGGCGAGAAACTTGGCGGTCCGGGTGCTGGCAACGGCGACTTTGCCGGAGAGGTTTATCAAATCGTTTGGCAGGAGCTGTGCACCAGCGACAACGTATTCTCCGATGATTTCGATCGCGCCGACGGCGATCCCGGTGAACTCTGGGCCACTTCCACCAGCAGCGGCAGCTTCGGTGCGCCGAAGATTTTCAACAACCGTTTGCGGCTGACGGATGCCACCCGCAACAACGCAGCGGCTGCAACGCTCATGAAGCTGTTTCCCGGCGCCGGCAACAAGGTGGTGGTCGAGTTCGATCATTTCGCCTACGGCGGGAAAGGCGCGGACGGCATCGCCGTCACCTTTTCCGACGCCACGCAGACGCCCATGCCCGGTGCCTTCGGCGGCTCGCTCGGCTATGCACAAAGAAATACGACGGATTGCCCCTCGTGCCCCGGCTTTAATGGCGGCTGGCTGGGTGTAGGTATCGACGAATACGGTAATTTTTCGAATAGCGGCCAAGGACGAACCGACGGTCCGGAGACTTCTGGCATCCGCCGCCCCGATTCCGTGGCCATCCGCGGCTCGGGTTCAAAACAAACCGGCTATCGCTATCACCGCGGCACGGCGGCCAACCTGAATCCGCAGGTGGACAACAACGGCTCGGCCAATCCGCCGCACCGCTACCGCATCACGCTCGATCACTTGGATGGCATGCACGCCTGGGTTTCCGTGGAACGGGACACGGGCGCGGGCTACCAGATGCTGATCGCGCCCTATGACGCCAAGGCGGAGTCGGGCCAGGCCGAAGTACCTGCCAACTGGCTGGTCTCGTACACGGGTTCGACCGGCGGCTCCACCAACGTTCACGAGATCGACAACCTGCGCGTGTGTGCCACCGAGATGGTGGCCTACCAGACAGAGATCGATCATTTCGAGTTTTTCTACGACACCCCGGCCACGGCCTGTGCGTCGCAGAGTATCCGTGTGCGCGCCTGCCAGAATGCGTCCTGCAGCGAGCGGGTGGTGGGGTCCATCACCGCCACGTTCACCGACGGCAAGACGCGCACGTTCCGCAGCGATGATACGTTGCAGTTCGAATACACGAGCAACAGCACCGTCGGCACCACCAGCAGCGAGCCGCCGCTCAAGCCGCTGAGCCAGCCCAAGTGCTTCGACACCAACGGGAACCCGCGGGCGAACTGCAACATCACCATCCAGGGTTCCTGGTTCAACATCACGGTGCCCAATCACATCGCCGGCGCGGCGCAGACCGCCACTATCAAGGCTCAGAACGCCAGTTGCGGTGCCCTGCTCGCGGGACAAACGCGCTACGTGAGTTTCTGGTCGGGCTACGCCAATCCGGCGGACAATCCGCACAATTCGTCCGTCACCATCAACGGAACGACGATCGCCAAGGCGAGTCCCGGCACGGGCGTGAGCCTGAGTTTCAACGCGAGCGGCGAGGCCACCTTCACCCTGGTCTACCCGGATGCCGGCGCGGTGCGCCTCAACGCCTCCTGCTCCAGCACGGCATGCGGTACACAACTGACGGGCAATACGGTATTCGTGGCCAGGCCCAAGGCCCTCGTATTCAGCGCCATCAAGGCGGGCAGCGTCGACAACCCGGGGGGCACGGACAAGTGGATCGCCGCCGGTGCACCCTTCGGCTTCACGTTGACCGCGGTGAACGCCAACGACCAACCCACGCCCAATTTTGGCCGCGAGCTTTCACCGGACACCATCATCATCGGCAGCGATCTGGTGGCACCGGCAGGCGGCGCCAACCCCGCTGTGATCGCGCCCGGGGATCCGCCTACGAACCTCTCGGCCGCCGCGTTTTCCGCGGGCAGCGCGGCCGTGAGCGGCTACTCGTGGGGTGAAGTGGGCAACATCAAGCTCACCGCCGCACTGGGCGATGGTGATTACCTCGCCGCCGGCGAAGTGAAAGGTGAATCCGGGCTCGTGGGCCGTTTCATCCCCGCTGCGTTCGATATCGAGCCCACCAGCGACGGTACGCTCGCTGCCGCCATCACGGGTGGTGCCACGGCATTCACCTACACGGGCCAGCCCTTCGGGTATGGTGACGAGCCGGTGGCCACCATCACCGCCGTGAATACCGAAGGCGCGACCGTGACCAACTATACGGGGCCTTTCAACAAGCTGACGTTGACAGGTGTGGAAGTGACCTATCCCGGCCGCGACAACGCGCAGGCGCAGGCAGGCGCGAGCTGTCCCGCGCCCGGCGATCCCGGTTGTCTGGCCGTGACGGCCGCTACCGCACCCAACAACGCCAATCACGTTCTGGAGGGTGATCATGGCGTGTTCACGTTCACGCTGGGCGCCAACGCATCGGATACCTTCACCTACCCGCGCGACGCCGCCAGTCTGGTGGGGCCGTTCACTGCCGCCCTCACCCTGACCATCAGCGATGTCACCGATGGCGATGGCGTCAGCGATTCGGGGCCGGCGGATCTCAATCCGGTGGGCCACCTCATCCGTTACGGCAGGGGCTATGTGCGCGATGTCTACGGCACCTACGGCAACCCGGGCGACACCTTGATGCTGCCGGTCGGCAGTGAGTACTTCCTGGGCGGTGGGCGTTGGACGCTGAACTCGGACGATTTCGGTGGCCGGTTCTCCTGCAGCAAATCGGAAACCGGGATCACGGTCAATGCGCTCCCCATGGGTTTCGTGACCCTGCTGGGTGGCGTGGGCGATCTCGGACTGACGGTAAGTGCCGATGCAGCGCCGCCCGGCGGCACCGTGGAGGTCGACTTCACCTGGCCGGATGCGTGGCTGCCCGGGCCCGCCAAGGCGCGCGCCACGTTCGGCGTGTTCCGCAGCGACGATCGTTTCCTCTACTGGCAGGAACCATGAGACAGCGCGGCGTCACGCTTGTGGAACTCGTCCTCGTCATGGTCCTCGTGGGCATCCTCGCGGTCTATGCCGCGCCGCGCCTTGGCGGCGGTTACGACGTGGCCGCCGCGCGGGACGAGCTGATCGAGGCGCTCCGGTATGCTCAGCAACAGTCCATGTCGAACACCGGCGCGGCAAACTTTGCCGTGGTGCTGGCGGGGGACGGTTTCGCCATTCAGCAGGGCGGCGTCACCGTGAGCGATCCCGCAGGTGGTGCCTACTCGCGCCAGTGGAACGGCATCGCCGTGGCGCCGGCGGGAACGGTCATCACGTTCGGCAGCCGGGGCGACACAAACAATACCGTGACCATGACGCTCACCGGGGGCGGCGATACCGCCAACGTGACCGTCGAAGCGCAAACGGGGTACGTGCGTTGAGGTACATACGCGTTGCTCTGACGAGGACTGCAAGTTCCGCTTCGTCTGCGGCGCCGCGTCCTTGTGCGTGTGGATCCGGCGCTGGCCGCGGCCCATTCCATTCCGCCGGCTTCAGCCTGGTCGAGCTGGTGCTGTTCATCATCATCGTCGGTATTGCCCTGTCAGGCATCATGGCCGTCTATGTCCGCAGCGTGTCGGCGAGCGCGGATCCGGTGATTCGCCAGCGCACGATTGCGGTGGGCAGCGCCTACATGGACGAGATCCTGCGCAAGCGGTGGAACGAAAATTCACCCATGGGCGGGGGCTGCGTGGTCACCGGGGGAGGCAGCTGCGTTGCCGAAGCGGCGAGCACCTGGAGTGCACTGACGGCGTACGGGCCGGGTGACCACGTCGCCCCCACGTCGCCGTCGACGCCCGGCTGTCGTTTCCTGACCAATGCCAGTGGCACGAGCGGGGCTGTCGAGCCCGTGTGGCCGACGTCGCTCGGCGCGACCGTGGCGGACGGCAACCTGACCTGGACATGCGTCGCGCTGGATGCCGTGGCCATCGGCGCAGAAGCGGGCGAGGCACGCTCTGCGTACGACGACATCGACGACTACGACGGGATCTCCGAGACGCCGACCCACCAGACCGGGGGGACGATGCCGGGGTACGACGGTTACACGGTCGCGGTGGACGTGGAGCAGGTGGCGGTGTTCGCCGGCGTCGCTGCCGAGGATACGCGGCGCATCACGGTGTCGGTCACCAACCCGTTGGGCGAGACCTTCCGGCTCCAGGCCGTCCGGTTGAACTTCTGATGCTGAACAGACGTGCCCAAGGATTCACGCTGGTGGAGATGGTGATGACCATCGTCCTGCTGGCCATTCTCGCAGGCGTACTGGCGCCGGTCATTGCGTCGGCCTTTCGCGCCTACGGCGATACCAAGGCGCGCGCCGATCTCATCGCACGGGGCCGCAGCGCCCTGGAGCGTTTGGGACGGGAGTTGCGCCACGCCGTGCCCAACTCCGTGGAACTGGTGACCGACGCGGGTGGTCGAGCGGGGATCCAGTTCGTGGTCACGACCGCCGGCGGGCGTTACGTGGACCAGTTCGACGACTTCACGGGCGGGGAATTCACCAACGTCAACCGCCGGCTTGCGCCCGGCGCACCGCGCAGCGAACTCTATGTGCTGGGCTCAGGGCTCGGTTACGGTGCGGGTGACGTGCTGGTCATCGGCAACACCTCGCCAGGAGACCTGCGCAACGGCCGTTCGGCCGTGGCGCTCACGGGCACCGCGGCCACGAGTGTGGCGGCGGACGGCGTCGATGGACATACGGTGCTGCAGTTCAACAGCTTCACCTTCCAGAACGGCTCACCCGGACGGCATTACACCATTGCCCCCCAGACCGTCGAGGTGGGACTGGCCGCGGACGACTCGCTGCGCTGGCACGTCTCCAACGGCATCGGCCAGTATGACGGCGACGGCGACTGGAGCCTGGCCGATCCGATGCTGGTCAGCGGCGTGGCCAATCCAGGAGGCGTGACCTTCACCTACCATGCCGGCACGCCTGCGGGGAGCGGCGTGTTGCAGGTAGCGCTCACCCTCGTCGAAGGCGGAGAACAGATTCAGCTTTACCAGGAGTTCCATGTCCGCAACACGCCGTGAACGCCAGCAGGGCGCCTCGCTCATCACCGCCGTGTTCCTGATTACGGCCATGGCCGTGATCGCCGGCGTCATGATGCGCCTGACCGCGAATACCCAGGTAACCACCGCGGAGGAATGGCTCTCGGCGCAGGCGCTGTACGCGGCCGAGAGTGGCATTGACTGGGCCGCGTACAAGATCGCCGATGGGACCGTCGGCTGCGCCGCGTCGGATTCGGGTAATGTGGCCGTGGGGGACGCGTGGTTCCGCGTGAGCACCGGTGATTGCCTGAACGTGGGCGGCCGCCAGGTGCACACCATCACCAGCATCGGTTACGCCGGCGGCGCGCCGGGCAACGCCGCCGTGCAACGGCGCATCATCGTTCAATTCATGCCCTAGCTGGCTGCACCGGCGCGGCGGGCACAGCCGCCTACGTGCCGGACTCGCCCAGCGTTTCGCCGTTTTCGTCGTCGCCCATGCCCAGGTCCTTGATCTTGCGCGTGAGGGTGTTGCGCCCCCAGCCGAGCAGGCGCGCGGCTTCCTGACGCATGCCGCCGGTCTGCTTGAGGGCCGCTTCGATCATGGTGCGTTCGAAGTCGGGCACGGCGGTGTCGAGGATGGAGACGTCACCCTGGGCGAGATGGCGCTCGGCCCAGCGGCGCAGGGGACCGAGCCAGTCTTCACTGTCGGGACTCGGGCCCGCGGTGGAGCGCAATTCGGGCGGCAGGTCTTCCATGTGGATCTCCTGACCCGGTGACATGACCGTGAGCCAGCGACAGGTGTTTTCCAGCTGACGCACATTGCCGGGCCATTCGAGGCCGGTGAGATAGGCCTCGGTCTCCTTGTCCACCCGCTTGGGTTCCACGTTGAGTTCATCGGCGGCGCGCTTGAGGAAGTGGCGCACGAGCAGCGCGATGTCCTCGCGGCGTTCGCGCAAGGGCGGCACGTGGATGCGGATGACGTTGAGGCGGTGGAACAGGTCTTCGCGGAACAGTCCCTGCTTTACGCGCTGTTCCAGGTTCTGGTGGGTGGCGGCGATGACGCGCACGTCCACCTTGATGGGCGCGTGGCCGCCCACGCGGTAGAAGGTGCCGTCGGACAATACGCGCAGCAGACGGGTTTGCAGTTCCGCGGGCATGTCGCCGATCTCGTCGAGGAACAACGTGCCCCCGTTGGCCTGTTCGAAACGGCCCTGGCGTGTATTTTGCGCGCCCGTGAAGGACCCGCGCTCGTGGCCGAACAGTTCGGATTCCAGCAGGTCGCGCGGAATGGCCGCGGTATTCAGGGCGATGAACGGCTTGTCGGCGCGTGGGCTGTGGCGGTGCAGGGCGTTGGCGACCAGTTCCTTGCCGGTGCCCGACTCGCCGTTGATGAGCACAGTGATGTTGGAGCGGGCCAGGCGCCCGATGGCGCGAAACACCTCCTGCATGGAGGGCGCCTCGCCGATGATCTCCGGCGCCTTGTGGGGCGCTTCGACGGATTCGCGTTGGACGTGATCGCGGCGGTGCGCCACGGCGCGACGTGCCAGTTCCACGGCCTCGTCCACGTCGAAGGGCTTGGGCAGGTATTCGAAGGCGCCGCCCTGGTAGGCAGAGACGGCGCTGTCCAGGTCCGAATGGGCCGTCATGATGATTACCGGCAGTTCGGCATGCCGCGAGGTGATTTCGGCGAGCAGCTGGAGGCCGTTCAGACCCGGCATGCGGATGTCGGTGATGATCACGTCGGGCGGGCGGCGATGGAGTTCCCGCAGGGCCAGCATCGCCTCCTCGAAGCAACGCACGTCCATGTCGGCCTGCCTGAGCGCCTTCTCGAGCACCCAGCGTATGGAACGGTCGTCGTCGATGACCCAGATCTCACTGCGTTTTTCCAAGGCACTTACCTCTTCTCGATGCCTTCGCCGTTTCGAAGGATCGGCAGCAGCACGGTGAACGCCGTGCGCCCCGGCTGGCTTTCGCACTCGATGAGGCCACCGTGCAGATTGATGAGCGACTG
Source organism: Thiohalomonadaceae bacterium (assembly GCA_050179875.1). Classification (GTDB taxonomy): domain Bacteria; phylum Pseudomonadota; class Gammaproteobacteria; order Thiohalomonadales; family Thiohalomonadaceae; genus JALOAT01. Next base: position 21,831 of record JBFXES010000016.1, on the reverse strand, counting down.
CGCGATGGGAAGACCCAGGCCGGTACCGTCTGCGCGGCCGGTCACCATGGGCAGAAAGACGTTCTCGATCATTTCGGGCGGCACGCCCGGGCCGTCGTCGATCACCTCGATGCGCGCCACCAGCTTGTGGCGGTTCTGGCCGATGGTGTACTGGCGCAAGGTGCGGGTGCGCAGGGTGATGGTGCCGTGATCGCGGAGGGACTGCGCGGCGTTGCGCACCAGGTTCAGCACGACCTGGATGAGCTGGTCGCGATCCGCCAGCAGTTCGGGGATGCTGGGGTCGTAGTCCGTCACCAGGCGGATGCCCGGGAGCGCTTCCGCCCGCACCAGCTGCCGCACCCGTTCCATCACCTCATGGATGTTGATGCGCGTGCGTTGCGGCAGGGCGTTGGCGCCCAGCATGCGGTTCATGAGCGCCTGCAGGCGGTCCGCCTCGCTGATGATGACGTGGGTGTATTCCTTCAGCGCCTCGTCGGGCAGTTCCCGTTCCAGCAGTTGCGCGGCGCCGCGCAGGCCGCCGAGCGGATTCTTGATTTCGTGCGCCAGACCGCGCACCAACACCCGCGTGGCCGTGCTTTGCGCCAGCAGGTTTTCCTCACGACTGATGCGCAACTGGCGGTCCAGTTCGCTCATCTCCACCAGCAATTCGGTGCCGGCCTTGGGATCGCGCAGGGGGATGGCGGTGAGGTCCACGGTGACGCGGCGGTTGGGGAGCACGTTGAGCACCAGCTCGCGCTCGGTGAAGGGATGGCCGTTGACCAGCGCGGCGTGCAGCGCGCGGACCAGCGCATCGTGATTGAACAGCAGGTGGGCGCTGCTGCCGACCATGCGCCGTGCACTCACGGCGAACAACATCTCGCCGGCGGGATTGATGTAGCGCAGGTTGAGCCGGCCGTCGAACAACAGCACGGTGGTGTGCAGGTTCTCGATGACGCGCTGAATGAGGTCCGCGGTCGGCTGGCTCGGCATCTTCATGGCTCCTGCTAAGCAATATCCAAACCAATCGAAGCGGATCGGCAGGCGGTGCCGGCTGGCATGGGCATGCGGCGCACGGCGCCGGGGCGAAGCAGGATCGGATCCCTCAAGGGCTGCACCATTATAGTGCATGCGCGGGGGCGATGCCCCAGGAACGATCAGCGGGTGAGGCGGGAATGCTGGATGAGGTGGAAGGTGACGGGCGCTGAGCGCAACACCACCTGGCCCGAGGCGTCCTGGATCTCGGCCGACAGCCGGTGGGTGCCCCGGGGCGGCGTGGGGATGGTGAGACTGGTGGACGAAGCGGCGGCCACGGGCTGGCCGTCCAGGTAAACGATCACCCGGTCACCGGGTTGCAGGCCGGGCGCCACGGCCACGTTGACGCCCACGCCCGCGGCGTCGAAGAACAGGGTCTGCTCCTCGGTGGGCTGGGTGATGCGCAGGGACTGGTAGCTGGCGATGGCCGGCGGCGGCGCCGTGCGGGGCGGCGGCGTCAGGGGCGGCAGCGGCTGCGCCTCGAAGGTCTGCAGGTCCGGCACTTCCATGGGTATAGAACCCGGCCGGGGCTCGTCGCTGAATTCGATGCTGCCGTCGGGGAGCACGCGCCGGTGGATGGTCTCCGCCGAAGCCGGCAGGGCCGCAATCATCAGCAGCAGCAGGAGGGCGCGTCGCATGGGCTCAGCATAGCGAAACCGTTGAAAAAGAAAACGCCCCCGCGTGGGGGGCGTTTTCCGGGCTCGACAACCGGCAGCGCTTAGAGGCTGTAGTACATGTCGAACTCGACCGGATGCGTGGTCATGCGGAAGCGGGTGACCTCATCCATCTTCAGCTTGATGTAGGCATCGATCATGTCGTTGGTGAATACGCCGCCCTTGGTAAGGAACTCGCGATCCTTGTCCAGATACTCCAGCGCCTGGTCGAGGGCATGGCACACGGTGGGGATGGCCTTGGCCTCTTCCGCGGGCAGGTCGTACAGATCCTTGTCCATGGCGTCGCCGGGATGGATCTTGTTCTGGATACCGTCCAGGCCGGCCATCATGAGCGCCGCGAACGCCAGGTAGGGGTTGGCGGTCGGATCCGGGAAGCGCACCTCGATGCGGCGCGCCTTGGGGTTGGTCACGTACGGGATGCGGATGGAGGCCGAGCGGTTGCGGGCCGAATAGGCCAGCATCACGGGCGCCTCGAAGCCGGGCACCAGGCGCTTGTAGCTGTTGGTGCCGGGGTTGGTGATGGCGTTCAGGGCGCGGGCGTGCTTGATGACACCGCCGATGTAGTAAAGGGCGGTTTCGGACAGGCCGCCGTAACCGTTGCCGGCGAACAGGTTCTTGCCTTCCTTCGCCAGCGACATGTGCACGTGCATGCCGGAGCCGTTGTCACCCACCATGGGCTTGGGCATGAAGGTGGCGGTCTTGCCGTAGGCGTGGGCCACGTTGTGCACCACGTACTTCAGCTTCAGCACCTCGTCGGCCTTCTTCACCAGGGTGTTGAAGGACACGCCGATTTCGCACTGGCCCGCGGTGGCCACTTCGTGGTGGTGCACTTCCACCTTCAGGCCGATCTCTTCCATGGCCAGGCACATGGCGGCACGGATGTCGTTGAGGCTGTCGACCGGCGGCACGGGGAAGTAGCCACCCTTGACGCCGGGGCGGTGACCCATGTTGCCGTCGGGATAGACGCGCTCGGAGTTCCAGTCGGCCTCGGAGGAATCGATCTTCACGAAGCAGCCGGACATGTCGGCGCCCCAGCGCACGTCATCGAAAATGAAGAACTCGGGCTCGGGACCGAAGAAGGCGGTGTCGGCGATGCCGGTGGACTTCAGGTATTCCTCGGCGCGCTTGGCCACGGAACGCGGGTCGCGCTCGTAACCCTGCATGGTGGCCGGCTCGACGATGTCACAGGTGATGTTGAGGGTGGGCTCGTCGGTGAACGGGTCCAGGTAGGCCGTGCTGGCATCCGGCATGAGGATCATGTCGGACTCGTTGATGTGCTTCCAACCGGAGATGGACGAGCCGTCGAACATCACGCCGTCGGCGAAGGTGCCTTCGTCGATCTTGCTGACGGGATAGGAGACGTGCTGCTCCTTGCCGCGCGTGTCCGTGAAACGCAGGTCCACGAACTTCACGCCTTTTTCCTTGATGAGATTGAGAACATTGTCGACCGACATCGAAGTGCCTCCGCAGAAGTCAAACGTAAGATTGTCCCATTGGGACAACCGGAAAAGCTTGCCGGACGTAATGCATCCAATGTGCCATGCCGTCAGGCGAGGAAAAACGCGCGGAATCCCGCTTCACGGGGCACCGCCCATGCCATGGGAAGCACCATGGTGGTGCGCCCCCGGCGCCATACACACCTTAATGGTGCAGTTCAGTAAAAGCTGGTGCGGACGCCCGCCAGGAAGGCGAAACCCTCCGCGCTCGCCGACAACGCATCTGCCAGGCGCCGGGCATCGTCGAGGCCCTCGACGCTGGCGAGCGGCAAAGCTATCTCGACGGCCACACGGCCGTCCAGATAATGCAGCGTGATCTGCGAGATATGCTGCGCGCCGGGCACCTTCGCCCAGCGCGGGCGCAACCAGGCGAGGACTTCGCTGCGCGAGGGCAGGCCGCGCGTGGGCGCGTACGTTTCGTCATCCTCCGGGTCCACGTGCACCAGCACGTCCTGTACCTCCGGCACCGCCGTCAGCATGCGGTCATGGACGGCCTGGCTGATGTAGTGACCCTCGGATACCGAGAGGCGGGGATCCACCAGCACGTGCACGTCCACCAGCACGCCGCCACCCATGCGCCGCGTGCGCAGGGTGTGCACGGCCAGCACACCGTCCACCGCAAGGATGTGCCCGCGGATGGCCTCCAGCTGCGCCGCGTCCACGCCGGTGTCGATGAGCTCGCTGCCGCCCTGCCAGGCCAGATCCCAGCCGATCTTCGCGATCATCCAGGCCACCACCAGAGCGGCGACCGCATCGAAGTAGGTGTAGCCGAGCAGGGTGCCGCCGATGCCGATCACCGCCACGCCGGAGGCGATGGCATCGGAACGGCTGTGCCACGCATTGGCGCGCAACAGCGAGGAATTCAGGCGCCGCGCGAAACGCATGGTGTAGTGGAACACCCATTCCTTGGCGAATATGGACAGGAAGGCGACGCCCAGCGCCAGATAGCCCGGGTGCAACAATGAATCCGGTTGCATGAGCCGGCTCACCGCATCCCAGGCCACGCCGAGGCCCGTGGCGATCAGGGCGATGCCGAGGCCCAGGGTGGCGAGGGTCTCGATGCGGGCATGGCCGTAGGGATGGTCTTCATCGGCCGCGCGACTGCCGTGCTTGGCGGCGAACAGCACCAGGAAATCGCCGGCCAGGTCGGCGAGGGAGTGGAAACCGTCCGCGATGAGGGCCTGCGACTGGCCGAGGAAACCGGCGACGAGTTTCACCACCGCCACCACGAAGTTCACCACGGCGCCCACGAGGGTCACGCGGCGCACCAGCCCGTAACGTGCATCGTGCGGATCCAGTTCGGATGCGTGATCGTGGCCGTGATCGTGGTGCGCGCCGCCCATGGCGTACTACTCCTTGTTACCGACCTGCAGAACGAGGGTGACCTCGCCGCCTTCCACCCGCGTTTCGAGCACCGTGTGGCCGTTGATGCGGCACCAGGCAGGGATGTCGTTGAGTGCGCCGCGGTCGGTGGCCTTTACCTCCAGGATGTCGCCGGGCGCGAGCGTGGCGACCTTGTCCTGCGTGCGGATCACCGGCAGGGGGCAGAGCAGGCGGCGGGCGTCCAGTTGGTGCTTCACAGATACCAGGCCTCGGGGATCTCGTGGGGCGGCAACGGGGCCACTTCCAGGATGCGCTCGGCGCCGCCGTGATCGGCCACGGCGATCTTCACGCGCTCCTGGGCGCGGCCCTTGGAATAGCGCGCCGCGATGCGGGCGCCCAGCACCAGGTCGTCTTCGCCCGGGGTACCGTCCACCAGCACCAAGGGGCCGGGGCAGTCCACGGTGCGCAGGGTGAAGAACTGCTTGCGGTAACCCTCCATGAATTGGTTCTCGCTATCCTCTCGGCCGATGATGAGCTTGAAATGGGGCGCCGGGCGCACGTGCCGACCCACCTTCAGCAGCAGGATGTCGTCCAGTTCGTAGGTGCGCTCGCCGCGCGCCTGCCACAGGTCCACCAGCTTGCGGGAATACTGTTCGTCGGTGAGGAAACAGCAGCCGCCGGAGGGCTGGGCGTAATCGCTCAGGCCGAACTTCGCGGCCAGTTCCATCTGCGGCTTGCGCGAGCGGCCGGAGAAGCCATAGAGGCGCTCGCGATCGACCCAGCCCTCGCGCTCGGGCAGGGTGGGCGGCAGGTTGCGGGCGCACAGCGGACGCAGCAGGCGGTCCTCGGCGCCGGACTCGTGGGCCACCACGGGCATGGTGTCCTTGCGCTGCGACATGGGTCGCTGGCCGATCACCTCGCCGGTAATGATGAAGTCGAAACCGTGCTGCTCCATCCACTGCACCGCCTTGCGCACCATGAACACCTTGCAGTCCAGGCAGGGGTTCATGTGGGCGCCGTAGCCGTGCTTCGGGTTCACCAGCACATCCTTGTATTCCTCCACGATGTCCACGATGTGGAGCTTCATGCCCAGTTGCTCGGCCACCCACAGGGCATTGTTGCGCTTGGGCTTGTTCAGATCCTTCTGGCGGATGGCGTGGGTGTGCCCCTCCACGCAGAAACCGGTGAAGAAATTGATGCCCTCCACGCGGATCCCCTGTTCCTGGATCACCCTGGCGGCGAGCATGGAGTCGAGACCGCCCGAGATGAGGGCGACGGCTTTGCGGGGCTGGGACATGGACGGGCAGCGGATGGATCGAAGGGTGCCAAGTTTACCGGAATTGCGTGCGCTAAACACCGGCGCCTGTAAAGGAAAACCGCACGCTGGTTATAATGTGCGGCTATTGGACCAACCATCCGCTTAAGGGTTTCACCTTGACCACCAATGCCGCGACGCACGACGTGAGCACCTTCCAGGGGCTCATCCTCGCGCTGCAGAACTACTGGGCCCGGCAGGGCTGCGTGGTGATGCAGCCCCTCGACATGGAAGTGGGCGCCGGTACCTTCCATCCGGCCACCTTCCTGCGCTCCATCGGGCCCGAGCCCTGGAACGCTGCCTACGTGCAGCCCTCGCGCCGCCCCACGGACGGTCGCTACGGCGAAAACCCGAACCGGCTGCAGCATTACTACCAGTTCCAGGTGGTGATGAAGCCGTCGCCACTGAACATCCAGGAGCTCTACCTGGATTCCCTGCGCATGCTGGGCTTCGACCCGCTCATTCACGACATCCGCTTCGTGGAGGACAACTGGGAATCGCCCACCCTCGGCGCCTGGGGCCTGGGTTGGGAGGTGTGGCTGAACGGCATGGAGGTCACCCAGTTCACCTATTTCCAGCAGGTGGGCGGCCTGGACTGCAAGCCGGTGACCGGCGAGATCACCTACGGCCTGGAACGCCTGGCCATGTATCTGCAAGGCGTGCAGAGCGTGTTCGATCTCACCTGGGCCAACGGGCCGAACGGCAAGGTGACCTACGGCGACGTCTATCACCAGAACGAGGTGGAGATGTCGGCGTTCAACTTCGAGCACGCCGACGTGGAGAACCTGTTCCGCCAATTCGATCACTACGAGAAGGAGAGCAGCCGTTTCATCGAACTGGGCCTGCCGCTGCCGGCCTATGAAATGGTGCTCAAGGCCTCCCACACCTTCAATCTGCTCGATGCCCGCAAGGCCATATCCGTGACCGAACGCCAGCGTTTCATCCTGCGCGTGCGCACCCTGTCGCGCGCCGTGGCGCAAGCCTATTACGACCGTCGCGCCGCCCTCGGCTTCCCCATGCTGAAGAACACGGAGGCCGCCCGATGAGCACGCGCGACCTGCTGATCGAGATCGGCACCGAGGAACTGCCGCCGAAGGCGCTCCCGACCCTGTCGGCCGCCTTCCGCCGCGGCATCGAGGAGGGCCTGGGCAAGGCCGGGCTGGGCTTCCAGTCCATGCAGGCATTCGCCAGCCCACGGCGTCTCGCCGTGCTGGTGAGGGCGCTGCCCGTCGGCCAGGGCGACAAGACCGTGGAACGCCGCGGCCCCGCACTCGCCGCCGCCTTCGACGAGGAAGGCGTGCCCACCAAGGCGGCGCAGGGCTTCGCTGCCTCCTGCGGCGTCACCGTGGATCAACTGGAACGGGTGGAGACCGACAAGGGCGCCTGGCTGGTGCATCGCAGCGTGCAGCCGGGGCGCAAGACCGCCGAGGTCATCCCGGAGGTCGTGCGTGCCGCACTGGATCGCCTGCCCATCCCCAAGCGCATGCGCTGGGGTGATCTGGAGGCCGAGTTCGTGCGACCCGTGCACTGGGTCGTGGTGCTGTTCGGCGACGAGGTCATCGACTGCGAGATCCTGAGCGTGCGTTCGGGTAGGGAGACGCGCGGCCATCGCTTTCACCATCCGGCGCCGCTCTATCTCGGCGAGCCCGAGGCCTACGAGGCGCTGCTGTTGTCGGAAGGCCGCGTCATTGCCGATTTCGGCAAGCGCCGCGAGGCGGTGCGTGCACAGGTGCTGGAGGCCGCGGCGCAGCTGGGCGGCACTGCGGTCATCGACGACGCGCTGCTGGACGAAGTGACCGCGCTGGTGGAGTGGCCCGTGGCCATCGTGGGCAATTTCGAGGAACGCTTCCTGGAGGTGCCCGCCGAGGCGCTGGTGTCTTCCATGAAGGGACATCAGAAATACTTCCACGTGGTGGATGGCAACGGGCAGCTCATGCCGCACTTCATCGCCATCGCCAACATCGACAGCCGCGAACCGGAGCATGTGTGCGCCGGCAACGAGCGCGTGATCCGTCCGCGCCTGTCCGACGCCAGCTTCTTCTGGCATCAGGACCGCAAGCAGCCCCTGAGCGCACGCATCGAGTCGCTCAGAACCGTGGTGTTCCAGCAGAAGCTCGGCACCCTGTACGAGAAGAGCGAGCGTGTGGCCGCCCTCGCCGGCCTCATCGCGCGCCAGATCGGCGCGGAGCCGGCCAAGGCGGAACGGGCGGCGCGTCTCGCCAAGTGCGATCTGATGACGGCCATGGTGGGCGAGTTCCCCGAGCTGCAGGGCATCATGGGCCGTTACTACGCGCTGCACGACGGCGAGCCGGCCGACGTGGCGGCCGCGCTGGATGAGCAATACATGCCGCGCCAGGCCGGCGATGCGCTGCCGTCCACCGGCACGGGCCAGGCCCTCGCCATTGCCGATCGCCTGGACACCCTGGCGGGCATTTTCGGCATCGGCCAGCTGCCCACCGGCGACAAGGACCCCTTCGGCCTGCGCCGCGCGGCCCTCGGCGTGCTGCGCACCTGCATCGAGAAGGGCCTCGATCTGGACCTGCGCGTGTTGTTGCAGCAGGCGGTCGAGCGCCTGCGGGCGGACGGCGTCAAGGTGGCGGAGGCCACCGCCGAGCAGGTGTTCGAGTTCATGATGGAGCGCCTGCGCGCCTACTATCAGGAATCGGGCATCGCGACGGACACGTTCGAGGCGGTGCTCGCGCGGCAGCCGACGCGTCCCCTGGACTTCCACGCGCGCATTCACGCCGTTGCCGCCTTCCGGCGCCTGCCCGAGGCCGAGAGCCTGGCGGCGGCCAACAAGCGCATCCACAACATCCTGCGCAAGGCGGAGGTCGCCGTGCCGGATGAGGTGCAGGCCGCCCTCTTCGTGGAGTCCGCGGAACGTGCGCTCGGGGAGCAGCTCGCAGCACTCGAGGGCGAGGTGCGCACGCTCCTGAGCGCGCGCCGCTACGAGGATGCGCTGTGCCGTCTCGCCGGCCTGCGCGAGGCGGTGGACGGCTTCTTCGATGCCGTCATGGTGATGGCGGACGACGCGAAGCTGCGCGACAACCGTCTGGCCCTGCTCAAGCGACTGGGTGACCTGTTCCTCGAAGTCGCCGACATCTCGCGGCTGCAAGGCTGAGCATGAAGCTGGTCATCCTGGACCGCGACGGGGTCATCAACGAAGACTCCGACGAGTACATCAAGTCGGTGGACGAATTCCGCTTCATCCCGGGCAGCCTGGAGGCCATCGCACGCCTCAACCAGGCCGGCTACCGGGTGGCGGTGGCGACCAACCAGTCCGGGCTTTCGCGCGGCTATTTCGACCTGGACACGCTCAACAGCATGCATGGCAAGCTGAGGCGTGCCCTCGCCGCGGTAGGTGGACACATCGAGATGATCGCCTTCTGCCCGCACGGTCCCGAGGACGGCTGCAATTGCCGCAAGCCGCTGCCGGGCCTGCTGCACGAGATCGGCGAGCGCCTTGGCCAGAGTCTGGCCGGCGTGCCTGCCATCGGCGATTCGCTGCGCGACATCGAGGCCGCACGCTGCGTCGGGGCCAGCCCGATCCTGGTCAGGACCGGCAAGGGCGAGCGCACCCTGGCGAAGAACGCCGGCCTGGAGGGCGTACCCGTGTATCGCGACCTGAGCGAGGCGGTGGACGCCCTGCTGGCGGTGGCCTGATGCTCGCTTTGCGTTCGCTGCTGTTCTATCTGGGCATGTGGCTCGCCACCGTGGTAATCGTGCTGCCGATTCCGCTCGTGCTGCCGCTCCCACCCAAGGTCCGTTACCGCTATCTGACGCTGTGGGGCCGCTTCGTGCTGTGGTGGCTGCGGGTGACCTGCGGCGTCGGCTACCGCGTGGAAGGGCGCGAGCACATCCCCGCCAGCGCATCCGTGGTGCTGGCCAAACACCAGAGCACCTGGGAAACCATCGCCCTGCAGTCCATCTTCCCCACCCAGACCTGGGTATTGAAGAAGGAGTTGCTGCGCATCCCGTTCTTCGGGTGGGGCCTGGCGGCCGCCTGGCCCATCGCCATCGATCGCAAGGCCGGTCGCGAGGCCCTCAAACAGGTGATCGAGCAAGGCGTCGAGCGCCTGCGCAACGGTTTCTGGGTGGTCGTGTTCCCGGAAGGCACGCGCGTGGCGCCGGGTACGCGGGGCCGTTACGCCACGGGCGGGGCGGCGCTGGCCCGCCAGGCCGGGGTCCCGGTGGTGCCGGTGGCGCACAACGGGGGCGAACACTGGCGACGGGATACCTTCCTGAAGATCCCGGGGGAGATCCAGGTACGCATCGGCCCCGCCATCGACACCGCCGGCAAGAGCGCCGCGGCCATCACCACGGAGGCGGAAACGTGGATCGAAAACGCCATGTCCGCCATCGGCCGCGCGGGCAAGGCGCTCAGCGGCGCGTGATATACTCGTTTTCCTTACGCGGCCGGCAAGGCCGACGTTACTAACAACTAGTCCGGGCATCGACCCGGACCGCTACAGCCTTCATCGAAACCACAGGACCACATGCCATGCAGAACAACCGCGTTTCCCTGACGCAGTTCATCATTGAGGAGCAGCGCCGCGTCAAGGGCGCCACCGGCGACTTCACCTCGCTGCTCAACGACATCGTTACCGCGTGCAAGCAGATCTCCGGCCTCGTGAACAAGGGCGCCCTGGTGGGCGTGCTGGGCAGCGCCGGCTCCGAGAACGTGCAGGGGGAAACCCAGAAGAAGCTGGACGTCATCTCCAACGACATCTTCCTGCAGACCAACGAGTGGGCGGGCCACCTGGCCGCCATGGCCTCCGAGGAGATGGACGACATCTACCCGATCCCCGCGCGCTATCCGCGCGGTAAGTACTTGCTCACGTTCGACCCGCTGGACGGCTCGTCCAACATCGACGTGAACGTGTCCGTGGGCACCATCTTCTCCATCCTGCGCTGCCCGGGTAACGGTGAGAACCCCACCGCCGAGGCCTTCCTGCAGCCCGGCACCCAGCAGGTGTGCGCCGGCTACGCCATCTACGGACCGTCGACCATGATGGTGCTGACCACCGGTCACGGCGTGAACGGCTTCACCCTGGACCAGAGCATCGGTGAGTTCGTGCTTACTCACCCGAACATTCAGATCCCGGCTGACACCAATGAGTTCGCCATCAATGCCTCCAACATGCGTTTCTGGGAAAAGCCGGTGAAGCGCTACGTGGACGAGTGCCTGGCCGGCAAGACCGGCGAGCGCGACAAGGACTTCAATATGCGCTGGGTCGCCTCCATGGTGGCCGAGGTGCACCGCATCCTGACCCGCGGCGGTGTTTTCATGTACCCGCTGGACAGCAAGATGAAGGACAAGGGTGGCAAGCTGCGCCTCATGTATGAGGCCAACCCCATGTCGTTCATCATCGAACAGGCGGGCGGCGTCAGCAGCACCGGCCGCGAGCGCATCATGGACATCCAACCCACCGGCCTGCACCAGCGCGTCCCGGTCATTCTTGGCTCGCGGAACGAGGTGGAGCGCATCGTCTCCTACCACCTGAATGCCTGATCTTTAGGGGCAAAGAAGAAGAAACCACGGAGGCCACGGAGAAGAAGTGATTTACGTTGGGTCTGTGACCGGGAAGCTGAGTGCTTTCGCGGAAACAGAACGTCGGTGTTTGATTGAAAAAGGGGAAGGCTTGGCCTTCCCCTTTCTTGTTGGATATCCCCGAGGGCGTGACAAAGATTCGCCCACGGTGTGGGCTCCTACAGGCGGTGCAAACAACCACGGCGGAAAACATTTCATGTTCTCCGTGGCCCTCCGTGGCCTCCGTGGTTGATCTTTCCTAAACGTCCAGGTTTGCCACCTGCAGGGCGTTCTGTTCGATGAACTCGCGGCGGGGCTCCACGGCGTCGCCCATGAGGGTGGAGAAGATGGCGTCGGCGGCTACCGCGTCCTCGATCTTCACCTGGAGCAGGCGCCGGGTGTCCTGGTTCATGGTGGTTTCCCACAGCTGCTCGGGATTCATCTCGCCCAGCCCCTTGTAGCGCTGGATGTGCTGGCCGCGCTTGGCCTCTTCCAGCATCCAGTCCAGGGCCTGCTTGAAACTGCCCACTTCCTGGCGCCGGTCGCCACGCTGGACGTAGGCGTCCGCCTGGAGCAGGCCGTCGAGCTGGTCGTGCAGGTCGCGGATGGCCTGGTATTCGGGCGAGGAGAAAAACTCCACGGGGTAGGTGAACTCGGATGCCACGCCATGTCGCCACTCGGTGAGGCCGATGCTTTCCACGCTGCCACCGGGGGTCGCTTCCAGGCGGTAGGAATAGCGGCGCTCGGCGCCGGCCTCGGCGTTGAGCAGGCCCACCAGGTCTTCGAACCAGGCGCTGGCCGCCTCCTGGCGCACGGCGTCCTCCTGGGCGAGGCCAGGGAGGGCGATCATCTTTTCCAGGGCATGGACGTTGAAACGGCGGCCGAGGCGCTGAACGCTGGAGAGCACCGCCTGGTAGTGCTTGGCGAGCTGCTCCAGGGCGATGCCCGAGAGCGGTGGGGCGCCGTGAGTGACGTAGAGTTCGGTGCCGTCCAGGGCCTGCTGCAGCAGGCTGGCGTTGAGCTCGGCATCATCTTTTACATAGCGTTCCTGCTTGCCGCGCTTCACCTTGTAGAGCGGGGGCTGGGCGATGTAGATGTGGCCGCGCTCGATGATCGCGGGCATCTGCCGGTAGAAGAAGGTGAGCAGCAGGGTGCGGATGTGGGAGCCGTCCACGTCCGCGTCGGTCATGATGATGATGCGGTGGTAGCGCAGCTTGTCCGGGTTGAATTCCTCCCGGCCGATGCCGCAGCCCAGCGCCGTGATGAGCGTGCCCACCTCGGCGGAAGAGAGCATCTTGTCGAAGCGGGCCTTCTCCACGTTGAGGATCTTGCCCTTGAGAGGCAGGATGGCCTGGGTACGGCGGTCGCGGCCCTGCTTGGCGGAGCCGCCGGCGGAGTCACCCTCGACCAGGAACAGCTCGGAAAGGGCCGGGTCGCGCTCCTGGCAGTCGGCCAGCTTCCCGGGCAGGCCGGCGATGTCCAGCGCGCCCTTGCGTCGGGTCATCTCGCGGGCCTTGCGGGCGGCCTCGCGGGCGCGCGCGGCTTCCACCACCTTGCCTGCGATGACCTTGGCGTCGGACGGGTTTTCGAGCAGGAATTCCTCGAGTTTTTCCACCGTGGTGGCCTCGACCACCGGCTTCACCTCGGAGGAGACCAGCTTGTCCTTGGTCTGGGAGGAGAACTTCGGGTCTGGCACCTTGACCGACAGCACGGCGGTCAGGCCTTCGCGGGCGTCGTCGCCCGTGGTGGCAATCTTCGCCTTCTTGGCCAGGCCTTCGGCGTCGATGTAGTTGTTGATGGTGCGCGTCAGCGCGGCGCGGAATCCGGCCAGGTGGGTACCGCCGTCGCGCTGGGGGATGTTGTTGGTGAAGCAGTAGACGCTTTCCTGATAGGCATCGCTCCACTGCATGGCCACTTCCACCGTGATGCCGTCGCGCTCCGCGATGAAATGGAACACGTTGGGGTGCAGCGGGTTCTTGTTGCGGTTCAGGTGCTCCACGAAGGCCTTGATACCGCCCTGGTACTCGAAGGTGTCTTCCTTGTCGGCGCGCTCGTCCAGGAGATGGATGCGCACCCCCGAGTTGAGGAATGACAGCTCGCGCAGGCGCTTGGCCAGGACGTCGTAGCTGAATTCGGTCTGGGTGAAGATGGCGCGGGAGGGCTTGAACCGCACCTCGGTGCCGGTGGTGGTGGATTCGCCGATCGCCTTGAGCGGGTAGGCGGGGTCGCCGTGGTGGTATTCCTGCTGGTGCAGCTTGCCGTCGCGGCGGATGAGGAGCTGGAGGTGCTCGGAGAGGGCATTCACCACCGACACGCCCACGCCGTGCAGGCCGCCGGATACCTTATAAGAGTTCTGGTCGAATTTGCCGCCCGCGTGCAGCACGGTCATGATGACCTCGGCCGCGGAGCGACCTTCTTCCGCATGGATGTCCACGGGGATGCCGCGGCCATTGTCGCGCACGGTCACCGAGCCATCGGTATGGATGATGACGTCGATCTGCGTGCAGTATCCCGCCAAGGCCTCGTCGATGGCGTTGTCGACCACCTCGAAGACCATGTGGTGGAGACCGGTACCGTCATCCGTGTCACCGATGTACATGCCCGGACGCTTGCGAACGGCATCCAGGCCCTTGAGCACCTTTATCTGGGTTGAGTCGTAGCGTTTTTCGTCCGTCATGACAGGCTCCGCGTGGAAGCGGGCATTATACCACTGTGGCAAACCGGCCTTGTTCCACGTGGAACAACCGCGTGTCCGGAAGGGTGGAGGGGGTAAGGGCCCGATCGGTGGTGGTCACGAACACCTGGGCTTCGAGGCCGTACAGCGCATCCAGCAGGATGGCGCGATTGCGTTCATCCAGTTCCGCAGGCAGATCGTCCAGCAACACCACGGCACGTTGCCGCCCCTGTTCCCGCACCAGCTTCAACTGCGCCAGCCAGAGGGCGCACACGAGCAGCTTCTCCTGGCCGCGGGAAAGGATCTCCGTCGCCAGGTGCTCGCCCGAACGGATCCGCAGCTCCGCACGATGGGGCCCGCTGTGGGTGTAACCATCCCTTCGGTCACGCTCCCGGTCGCGGCTGAGCGCCTCCGCCAGGCTGCGGTCCCGGGCCCAGCCCTGGTCGTAGTCCAGTCGCACCGCTCCCGGCAGGGAAGGGAGCAGGGGAGAGCCGCCGAGCTCTTCGCCCAGCCTCTCCACCAGCGAGCGCCGGGCCCTATCAATGGATGCACCCATCTCGATGAGGAACGGCAGCCATGCGTCCGCGTCCGCCGCACCCTGCGCCAACGCCGCATTGCGCTGCCGCAGCGCGCGCTGATACCGGCGCCAGGCCTCCAGGAAACCTGGTTCCACGTGGAACAATCCCCAGTCGAGGAAACCCCGCCGCTCCTTGGGGCCTCCTTCCACCAGACTGTGACTTTCCGGCGTTACCACCACCACCGGCATGCCCTGCGCCAGTGCGGCGCGGCTCTCCACCTTCTCGCCGTTGCGCCGGAATTCGGTTTCGCCGGCCGCAGCACAGCGCACGCCGATGCGCTCGACGGAATCGCCGTCGCCGTGCATCACGAACACCGTGGTATCACTGGCACCCTGGCGGATAAAGACGTGCTTTTGATGCGTGAGGAAAGAGCGACCCACCCCGGCCAGATGGATCGCCTCCAGGAGACTGGTCTTGCCGCTGCCGTTGGGGCCTTCGATGTGGTTGATGCGCGGGCCGGGGTCGAGCGTGACCGAGGCCAGGTTCCTGAAGTCCCTGACCTCCAGCCTGTTGATAGCCATACTTCATAGCCGCATGGGCATGATGACGTAGCGTGTGGACGTGTTTTCGACCCCATGCAGCAGGCAGCTGCTGTTGGCGTCCGTCAGTCCTATTCTGACCTTGTCTTCCCGCACGGCGTTAAGCGCTTCCAGCACGTAGCCCACATTGAAACCGATCTCGAAGACATCGCCGCGGTACTCCACTTCGACCTCTTCTTCGGCTTCCTCCTGCTCCGGGTTGCTCACCAGCGCCCGCAGACGGCCGTCGCTGAGTTCGATGCGCACACCGCGGTACTTCTCATTGGAGAGAATGGCCGCGCGCGCCAGGGCCTGACGCAGCATCTCCCGATCGGCAATGACCTCACGGCTGCTCTGGCGGGGGATGACCCGTTCATAGTCGGGGAACCGGCCGTCGATGAGCTTGGAGGTCATCACCATGCCCCCGAAACTCAGACGGATGTGATTGCCGTTCATACGGACTTCCACCGGATCTTCCTTGTCTCCCAGCAGCCGTCCCAACTCGCCCACGCCCTTGCGCGGGACGATCACCTGGTGCTTCACCGAGACGCCCACATCCACGCCAATCTGGCTGTAGGCCAGGCGATGACCGTCGGTGGCCACGGCCCGGACCACTTCGCGGTCCACTTCCAGCAGCATGCCATTCAGGTAATACCGCACGTCCTGGTTCGCCATGCAGAACTGGGTGCGCTCGATGAGTTCCTTCAACTGGTCCTGCCGCAGGGTGAATTCGAACCCGCCGCTGACCCCGTCCGTGGCAGGAAAGTCGTTGGCAGGCAGCGTCGCCAGGGTGAAACGGCTGCGGCCGGAACGCACCAGGGCCTTTCCGTCCTCCACCTTCACCTCGATATCCGCGCCCTCGGGCAGGGTCCGGCAGATGTCGATCAGCTTGCGGGCGGGGACGGTGATCTCACCCGCCTCCCCGTCACTGATACGCGCCGTGGCGGTGAGTTCAACCTCTAGGTCCGTGCCAGTCATAGTAAGTGTGTCCCCACTCACTCGTAACAGCACATTCGACAGAATGGGCAGTGTTTGCCGACGTTCGACTACACCTCCGGCCACCTGGAGAGGCTTGAGGAGCGTTTCCCTGTTGACTCGGAACTTCATCGGGTTGCCTCGTGTTATTTCTTTAAAGGTATTTCATGATCTTTTTGGTAGTGACTGTAAGCCCGGCCACCGCCTGTGAATAACATCATCTTCGCTATGATTTGAAACGCTTTTTCTTGCGCCAAAAGCACCTGAGGAAGCTCGGTCTAACCTGTGGATAAGGTGTGCAGGCATTTCCGTCGCCAACTTATCCACAGCTTTTCCCCGATCATGTGCTCAGGGTTCTCAACAGGTTTGCAAAGTCTTCCGCCACCCTCGAGTCGGTCTCCTTCAGCTCGCGCACCTTGCGGCAGGCATGCAGCACCGTGGTGTGGTCGCGTCCCCCGAAGGCGTCACCGATTTCGGGCAGGCTGTGGCTGGTCAGCTCCTTGGCCAGGGCCATGGCCACCTGGCGGGGCCTGGCTACGGAGCGCGTACGCCGCTTGGACAGCAGGTCCGCGACGCGGATCTTATAGTACTCCGCCACCGTCTTCTGGATGTTCTCCACGCTCACCAGCTTGTCCTGCAGGGCGAGCAGGTCGCTGAGGGCCTCCTTGGCGAAATCCACGGTGATCGGGCGTGCCGTGAAATGCGCATTGGCGATGACGCGGCGCAAGGCCCCTTCCAGCTCGCGGATGTTGGAGCGGATGCGCTTGGCGATGAGAAAGGCCACGTCCTCCGGCAGGTCCACCCGCGCCTGTTCGGCCTTTTGCATGAGGATGGCCACGCGGGTTTCGAAATCCGGCGGCTCGATGGCCACCGTCAGACCCCAGCCGAAGCGCGACTTCAGCCTTTCCTCCAGGCCGTTCACTTCCTTTGGATAGCGGTCGCAGGTGAGGATCACCTGCTGCTGGACTTCAAGCAAGGCATTGAAAGTATGGAAAAACTCTTCCTGGGATCGCTCCTTGCCGGCGAAGAACTGGATGTCGTCGATGAGCAGCGCATCCACCGAGCGGTAATAGCGCTTGAACTCGTTGATGGCGTTGTGCTGCAGCGCCTTCACCATGTCCGCCACGAAGCGCTCCGAATGCAGGTACACCACGTTGGCCCCGGGCTTGCGGCTCTGTATGAGGTTGCCGACCGCGTGCATGAGGTGGGTCTTGCCCAGGCCGACGCCGCCATACAGAAACAGCGGGTTGTAGGCGCCGCCCGGGTTTTCCCCGACCTGCATGGAGGCCGCCCGGGCCAGCTGATTGGATTTGCCTTCCACGAAGTTGCTGAACAGGAAGGCCGGATTCAGGTTGCTGCGACGGGTCGGCGCCTGGGCAGGTGCGGGCTCCCGAACCTCTTCCACCCGCGCGGGCGCGTCCTTCCTGGTCACCACGGGGGCGGGCGAGGGCCGGCGGCTGCCCACCGCGAAGGCAAGGCCAAGGGCCTCCCCATCCTCGAATTGCGCAAGCAACTCCTTGATACGCGCGGCGTATTTGTCCTTCACCCATTCCAGGACGAACTTGTTGGGCGCGAGCAGCCGCAGCACCGTGCCGTCCTGTTCCGCCTGCAAGGGTCGAATCCACGTATTGAAGTGCTGGGCGGGGAGGTCCTGCTCCAGCCATTCAAGACATTTTTTCCAAACCGCAGGCGTCACCAGAACCACCTCATCCAATCATTCGCGAGGGGCGCAGTCTATCCCGCGGACCCGAAGTTATCCACACGTTGCACACACCGTGCCCGGCATTCACGCCGGCGGCGGCGCTCCAGAGGACCCAAGCGATTGACGACACAGTTTTTGCGTTGACAGCCGCCCGGTCGGCGGGTATCTTTGCCGACCTTTCGCGGGCCGGCTGGCCTGCGGCGCAAATTTACGTTCGGGTGTCTGACATGAAGCGCACTTTCCAACCCAGCAAGATCAAGCGTGCCCGTACCCACGGTTTCCGTGCCCGCATGGCCACCAAGGGCGGTCGCCTGGTACTGAAGTCCCGCCGCGCCAAGGGCCGCGCGCGGTTGGCGGTGTAACGCCGGCCAGCAACCCCGGCATGACGCCCGATCCGGCGAACGCGCGATTCGCGCGCCTTCACCGGATCACGCGTCCCGCCGATTTCCGACGTGTCTTCGCCACCGGCTGCCGCAGTGCCGCCGGTCCCCTGGTCCTGATCTCGATGCCCAATGGCCTGGCCCAAGGGCGGCTCGGGCTCGCAATATCCAAGCGGTATGTACGCCGCGCCGTGGATCGGAACCGGTTCAAGCGTCTCGCCCGCGAGATGTTCCGCACCCACGTCGCCGAGGCCCGCGGCCGCGACGTGGTGCTCCTGGTCCGCGGCAGTCTGGAAGACTGGGACAATGCCCGCTTCCGCGCCGCGCTGATTACCTTGTGGAGGCAACACCTCCGAAAATGCGCCGCCTCGTCATCGCTCTGATTGGCGCCTATCGCTACTTTCTGAGCCCCTATCTGGGCTCCCACTGCCGTTTTACCCCCTCGTGCTCCGCTTACGCGCAAGAAGCGGTGGCGCGCTATGGTATCCTTCGCGGCGGCTGGATGGGCCTGCGTCGGCTCTCCCGCTGCCACCCCTGGCACCCGGGCGGTCATGACCCGGTCCCCGAGCAGAAAGACTGATCTCCATGGATTTCCAGCGCATCATCCTTTTCTTTGCCCTTTCGTTCACCCTGCTCATGCTCTGGCAGGCCTGGCAGGACGATTACGGCCCCAAGTCCACCCCGGCGCCTACCGTCCAGGCCCCCGGTGAGGATGTGCCCGCACCTGCCGGTCCTGAGGCCGCAGCGCCTGCCGGGGCGCCCATGCGTCCGGGACTCGATTCCCGTCAGCGTGTGCGCGTGGTGACCGACGTCTTCACCGCCGAAATCGACACCTATGGCGGCGACCTGCGGCGCGTGGACCTGCTCGATTTCCCGGTTTCCGTGGAAGACCCGGAAAACCCGGTCACCCTGCTGAACGACCAGCGCGAGCTGTTCGTCGCCCAGTCCGGCCTGGTGGCTGCCGCCACGGCCAGCGGCGCGCCGGCGCCCACCCACCACTCCCAGTTTCAGGCCGACGCCGCCGAGTTCCGGCTGCAGCCCGGCCAGGACAGTCTCGAGGTGCCCCTGCGCTGGACTTCGCCGGAAGGCCTCACGGTGGAGAAGGTGTACACCTTCTCCCGTGGTTCCTATGAAGTGGCCGTCACCCAGCGCGTGAACAACGCGACGGGCAGCGACTGGGCTGGTCATGCCTATTACCAGTGGCTGCGCTCCCGCCCGACGGAGACCGACCGCTTCATGTACACCTACACGGGCGGCGTGATCTCCGGCGCCGAGGCCAAGTACGAGAAGGTCGATTTCGACGACATGGACGATGCCAACCTGCAGCGCGATCTGACGGGCGGCTGGGCGGCCATGATCCAGCATTACTTCCTGGGTGCCTGGATCCCGGCCCAGGACAAGGTGCACCAGTTCTACAGCCGCGCCGCGGGCGACAGCCGTTACATCCTCGGGCTGCTCACACCCGCCATGTCCGTGGCGGCCGGCAGCACCGGCGAGTTCAACGCGCATCTGTACGTGGGGCCGAAGACCCAGGAGACCCTGTCCCAGGTGGCGCCCAATCTGGAGCTCACGGTCGACTACGGCATGTTGACCGTCATCGCCAAGCCGCTGTTCTGGTTGCTGGAGAAGATCCACAGCCTGGTGGGTAACTGGGGCTGGTCCATCGTCATTCTCACCATCCTTATCAAGCTGGCCTTCTACAAGCTGTCCGAGACCAGCTACAAGTCCATGGCGCACATGCGCAAGGTGCAGCCGCGCCTGGTGGCCCTCAAGGAGCGCTACGGTGACGATCGCCAGAAGCTCAACGAGGCCATGATGAAGCTGTACCGGGAAGAGAAGATCAACCCGCTGGGCGGCTGTCTGCCCATCCTGGTGCAGATCCCGGTGTTCATCGCCCTGTACTGGGTGCTGCTGGAGAGCGTGGAGCTGCGCCAGGCGGACTGGATCCTGTGGATCAACGACCTGTCCACCAAGGACCCGTATTTCGTGCTGCCCATCCTCATGGGCATCACCATGCTGGTCCAGCACCGCCTGAACCCCACGCCCATGGACCCCATCCAGGCCAAGGTGATGCTGGTGCTGCCCATCGTGTTCACCTTCTTCTTCGCCTTCTTCCCGGCGGGTCTGGTGCTCTACTGGGTGGTGAACAACGCCCTGTCCATCCTGCAACAGTGGTACATCACGCGTTGGGTGGTGAAGGCCTGAGTCCCACCGCCGACACCATCGCGGCCATCGCCACCCCGCCCGGGCGCGGCGGGGTGGGTATCGTGCGGGTCTCCGGACCCGCCGCACGGGAAATCGCCGAGCGCCTGCTCGGGCACTGCCCGCCGCCGCGCCATGCCTGCTACCTGCCGTTCCGGGATGCCGAGGGCAGGGTCCTCGACCAGGGCATCGCGCTCTTTTTCTCCCATCCCCACTCCTACACCGGCGAGGACGTGCTGGAGCTCCAGGGCCATGGCGGACCCGTAGTGCTGGACCTGCTGCTGGATGCAGTCCTCACGGCCGGTGCCCGTGCGGCCCGCCCCGGCGAGTTCTCCGAACGGGCCTTTCTGAACGGCAAGCTGGACCTGGCCCAGGCCGAGGCCGTGGCCGATCTCATCGAGGCCGGTTCGCGGGAGGCGGCGCGGCTCGCGCTGCGTTCCCTGCAAGGGGCGTTCTCGTCACGGGTGCACCAACTGGTGGAGACGTTCACTGCACTGCGCACCTACGTGGAGGCCTCCATCGATTTCAGCGACGAGGACATCGACTTCCTCGGCGAGGGCGACGTGGCGGGGCGCGTGGAACGGCTCTTGGCCGAGGTGGGGGCCGTGCGTGAGGCGGCGCGCCAGGGCACGGTCATGCGGGAGGGCATCACCGTGGTCATCGCGGGCCGGCCCAACGCGGGCAAGTCCAGCCTGCTCAATGCCCTTGCGGGACGTGAAGCGGCCATTGTCACGGAGATCCCAGGCACCACGCGCGACGTGCTGCGCGAGCACATCGCCATCGACGGCGTGCCGTTGCACGTGGTGGACACCGCCGGGCTGCGCGACAGCGAGGACCGGGTGGAGCGCGAGGGCATCCGCCGCGCCTGGGGCGAGCTGGAAAAGGCCGATCGCATCCTGCTCGTGGTCGACGATGCCACAGGGATCGCGGCCGAGGAGCGCGCCATCCTCGAACGCCTGCCCCACATCCCGGTCACGGTGGTGCGCAACAAGATCGATCTCTCGGGCAATCCACCTGCGCTCCGCGACGGCGAGGTCGGTCCCGAGCTGCGCCTGTCCGCCCGCAGCGGCATCGGTCTCGACCTGCTGCGCGATCACCTCAAGCAGACCGTGGGTTGGCGCGACTCCACCGAGGGCCTGTTCATGGCCCGCCGCCGTCATCTGGACGCCCTCGATCGGGTGGCCGCTCACCTGACGCGCGGCTCCCGGTCTCTGCGCGACTGGCGTGCCGGCGAACTCCTGGCCGAGGAGTTGCGCCTCGCGCAACAGGCCTTGGGCGAGATCACGGGCGAAGTCACCAGCGATGACCTGCTCGGGCGGATCTTCTCCAGCTTCTGCATCGGAAAGTAGCAAATATTCCAGTGACGTCCATGTTATTCCAGTAAATCGTTGATATAACAGCATATCTGTAGTTACTTGTTCCATGGAGGTCTTGCGTTTTCCACGAAAATCCG
>JBFXES010000015.1:0-32353 GCA_050179875.1 Thiohalomonadaceae bacterium | reverse complement strand
AGCCCCCTGAGAACGCTCAGGCAGAGGTCGAGGCCCTGCCCCAGGAAGGCCCGAGTGTAGAAGAACTCCAGCGCGAGCTGGAGGAGGCGCGTGCCAAGGCCGGTCAGCACTTGGACCAGCTGCTGCGCACCCAGGCCGAACTGGAGAATACCCGCCGCCGCGCCGAGCGCGAGCTGGAGAACGCCCACAAGTACGCCATCGAGCGTTTCGCCCAGGAGCTGCTGCCGGTGCGCGACAGCCTGGAGCTGGGGCTTTCCGCCGCGGATGCCTCCGCCAGCGTGGACAAGCTGCGGGAGGGTACCGAGCTCACCCTGAAGATGTTTACCGCCGTCATGGAGAAGTTCGGCATCAAGGTGGTGGACCCCCTGGGCGAGCCGTTCAACCCGGAACGGCACCAGGCGGTGACCATGCAGCCGTCGGACCAGCCGCCCAACACCGTGGTGGCCGTGATGCAGAAGGGATACACCCTGAACGACCGGCTCATTCGCCCCGCCATGGTGGTGGTGGCCCGCTCGCCCGATGCCACGCCCGGGCAGAATGTCGATGCAAAGGCTTGAAACGCGGGGCAATAACCCTATTTCGGGATAAGAAATTCAGCCGCCCGAGGCGGCAGCAGACTGACGGAGAGAATCCATGGGAAAGATCATCGGCATCGACCTTGGCACCACCAACTCCTGCGTGGCAGTGATGGAAGGTGGCAAGCCGCGCGTCATCGAGAACAGCGAGGGTGACCGCACCACCCCTTCCATCGTCGCCTTCACCGGTGAAGACGACATCCTGGTGGGCCAGTCCGCCAAGCGTCAGGCGGTGACCAATCCGCAGAACACCTTCTTCGCGGTCAAGCGCCTCATCGGTCGCCGCTTCGAGGACAAGGAGGTGCAGAAGGACCTCGACCTCGTCCCTTACAAGATCGTCAAGGCCCCCAACGGCGACGCCTGGGTGGAATCCCGCGGCAAGAAGATGGCGCCGCCGGAGATCTCCGCCAAGGTGCTGCAGAAGATGAAGAAGACCGCCGAGGACTACCTGGGCGAGCCGGTCACCGAGGCCGTCATCACCGTGCCGGCCTACTTCAACGACTCCCAACGCCAGGCCACCAAGGACGCGGGCAAGATCGCCGGCCTCGAGGTCAAGCGCATCATCAACGAGCCCACCGCCGCGGCGCTCGCCTTCGGCATGGACAAGCAGCCGGGCGACCGCAAGATCGCCGTTTACGACCTGGGCGGCGGCACCTTCGACATCTCCATCATCGAGATCTCCGAGATCGAGGGCGAACACCAGTTCGAGGTGCTGTCCACCAACGGTGACACCTTCCTCGGCGGTGAGGACTTCGATACGCGCGTCATCGATTACTTGGCGGAGGAGTTCAAGAAGGACAGCGGCATCGACCTGCGCGGCGACGCGCTGGCCATGCAGCGCCTGAAGGAGGCGGCGGAGAAGGCCAAGATCGAGCTGTCCTCCTCGCAGCAGACCGAGGTGAACCTGCCCTACATCACCGCCGATGCGAGCGGCCCCAAGCACCTGAACATGAAGGTGACCCGCGCCAAGCTCGAATCGCTGGTGGAAGACCTCATCCAGCACACCCTGGAACCCTGCCGCATCGCCCTCAAGGACGCCGGCCTGTCCGCCAAGGACGTCGATGACGTGATCCTGGTGGGCGGTCAGACCCGCATGCCCAAGGTGCAGGAGGCGGTGAAGAACTTCTTCGGCAAGGAGCCGCGCAAGGACGTCAACCCGGACGAGGCCGTGGCCGTGGGCGCCGCCATCCAGGGTGGCGTGCTGGGCGGCGAGGTCAAGGACGTGCTGCTGCTGGACGTCACCCCGCTGTCGCTGGGCATCGAGACCCTGGGCGGCGTGATGACCAAGCTCATCGAGAAGAACACCACCATTCCCACCAAGGCCTCCCAGGTGTTCTCCACCGCCGAGGACAACCAGACCGCGGTTACCGTGCACGTGCTGCAGGGCGAGCGCGAAATGGCCTCGGCCAACAAGTCCCTGGGCCGTTTCGACCTGGGCGACATCCCGCCGGCGCCGCGCGGCGTGCCGCAGATCGAGGTCACCTTCGACATCGACGCCAACGGCATCCTGCACGTGAGCGCCAAGGACAAGGCCACGGGCAAGCAGCAGTCCATCACCATCCGCGCCTCCTCGGGCCTGTCGGAGGAGGAGATCAACCGCATGGTGAAGGACGCCGAGGCCCACGCCGCCGAGGACAAGAAGTTCCACGAACTGGTCAGCGCGCGCAATCACGCGGACGCCCTGATCCACGCCACCCGCAAGTCCATGGCCGAGCTGGGCGACAAGCTGGAGGCGGGCGAGAAGGAATCCATCGAGGCCGCCATCAAGGACCTGGAAGAGGCCATCAAGGGCGAGGACAAGGACGCCATCGAAGCCAAGACGGCGGCCCTCACCCAGGCTTCAGGCAAGATGGCCGAACGCGTCTACGCCCAGGCCCAGGCCGCCGGCGAGCAGGCCGGTGCCGAGGCGGGCGGTGCGAAGGCCGGCGCCAAGGAGGACGTGGTCGATGCGGAATTCGAAGAGGTCAAGGACGACAAGAAGTAACCGTTCGCATCCGGCGGCCCGCCGGACCGGGTAGACTGTGAACCACGACAGGCGGGGAGTCCCGCCTGTCGCGTTGATGGGACCAGGCGCAGACCACCGCGCCCCGAGACAGGCCATGGCTAAACGTGATTACTACGAAGTTCTGGGCATTCAGCGCAATGCGACCGAGGCCGAGATCAAGAAGGCCTTCAAGCGGCTTGCGATGAAATACCACCCGGACCGCAACCCCGGGAACAAGGAAGCCGAGGAGCATTTCAAGGAAGCGAAGGAAGCCTACGACATCCTGTCCGATGCCCAGAAGCGCGCGGCCTACGACCAGTTCGGCCACGCCGGGGTCGAGGGCGTGGGCGCCGGTCCGGGCGGCTTCGGCGCCGGTTTCGGCGGCGGCAGTTTCAGCGACATCTTCGGCGACGTCTTCGGCGACATCTTCGGTGGCGGCACGCGCAGCGGTGCGCGCGTCTACCGCGGCGCCGACCTGCGCTACAACCTGGAACTCTCCCTCGAAGAGGCGGTGCACGGCGCCACGGTGAAGATCCGTGTGCCCACCATGGCCACCTGCGAGACCTGCGGAGGCTCCGGTGCCCGCAAGGGCACCTCGGCCACCACCTGTCCCACCTGCCATGGTCACGGCCAGGTGCGCATGCAGCAGGGCTTCTTCGCGGTGCAGCAGACCTGTCCCCGTTGCCGCGGCACCGGCAAGATCATCCCGGACCCGTGCCCGACCTGTCACGGCCAGGGGCGCGTGGAACAGCAGAAGACGCTGTCGGTGAAGGTGCCCGCCGGCGTGGACAATGGCGATCGCATCCGCCTGGCCGGCGAAGGGGAGGCGGGGGAGAACGGCGGTCCTCCCGGCGATCTCTATGTGCAGATCCATGTGCGCGAACACCCCATCTTCGTGCGCGAGGGCTCCGACCTCTATTGCGAGGTGCCCATCAGCTTCGTCACGGCGGCCTTGGGCGGCGAACTGGAGGTGCCCACCCTCGACGGCCGCGTCATGCTCAAGGTCCCGCCCGAGACCCAGACCGGCAAGCTGTTCCGCCTGCGCGGCAAGGGCGTGACCTCGGTGCGCGGCGGTCCGCCGGGCGATCTCATCTGCAAGGTGACGGTGGAAACCCCGGTCAACCTCACCAGCCAGCAGAAGGAACTGTTCCGCCAGCTGGAACAGACCATGAAGGACGAAAAACACACCCCGCGCGCCCGCTCCTGGCTCGATGGCGTGAAAAAGTTTTTCGAAGATGTGAAGCTGTAGGCCGGCCCTGCGGCCGTTCACGCGGAGAAAACCGATGAAATTCCCATGGTCTGGCGCCGGCCTGCTGGCGGGCGTCGACAAGGCGCGCCGGCGGCTGCTCGGCGCCGCCCTGGCCGGCGGCGGCGTGGCCGCGCTCGGTGCCGCGTCGGGTGCGCGGGCCGACGAAGACTTCCGCTTCGCGCCGCCGAAACACAAGGTGGTCTATCAGTTCAACAAGGCCGATGCGGACTACCACCAGCACGTCACCTTCTCCGCAGGCGAGATGCTGCGCAAGTACGGCGACGACGTGAAGGTGGTGGTGGTGTGCTTCGGCCCGGGCATCCATGTGCTGGCCCACTTCCCCCAGCGCCCGGTGAGCGAGGACATCCAGAAGCGCATCGAGAGCCTCGCCCAGTACGGGGTGGAATTCCACGCCTGCAACAACACCATGAAGAGCCTCGGCTGGACCGAGGACGACCTGCTGCCCTTCGCCAAGGTGGTGGACGTGGGCGCCGCCGATCTCATGGAGCTGCAGGAGCAGGGCTACGCCTACATCAGCTGGTAGGAGCCCACACCGTGGGCGAACGGTTTTCCACCGCCCGGCGGTTAGAGGACCGGAATCGCCGACAATGTCGGCTCCTACGGCTGTGGACACGTAGGAGCCCACACCGTGGGCGAACGGTATTGCACCGCCCGGCGGTTAGAGGACCTCGCCGACAATGTCGGCTCCTGCGGCTGTGGACACGTAGGAGCCCACACCGTAGGCGAACGGTTTTCCACCGCCCGGCGGTTAGAGGATCTCGCCGACAATGTCGGCTCCTACGGCTGTGGACACGTAGGAGCCCACACCGTGGGCGAACGGTTTTGCGCCGCCCGGCGGGCGGGGCGCGGAGGCCATTCTCGTACAAGAACGAACAGGAAGCGGAACATGACTCGAATTGCCGTGACCGGCGCCGCCGGACGCATGGGACGGGCCCTCATCGAGGCCTGTCGTCAGACTGAAGGCCTGAGCCTCGGGGCCGCCATCGAGCGCCCGGGTAGCAGCATGGTCGGTACCGACGCCGGGGAACTGGCCGGCATCGGCCGCATCGGCGTGGAGGTGGTGGAAAACCTCGGTTCCGTGCTCGATGCCTTCGACGTGCTGGTCGATTTCACCCGCCCGGAAGTCACCCTCAACAACCTGGCCCTGTGCCGCAAGGCCGGCAAGCGCGTGGTCATCGGCACCACCGGCTTCGACGAGGCGGGCAAGCAGGCCATCCGCGAGGCGGCCGGGGACATCGCCATCGTGTTCGCCCCCAACATGAGCGTGGGCGTCAATCTCTCCCTCAAGCTGCTGGACCTGGCCGCCCGTGTGCTGGGCGAGGAGGTGGACATCGAGATCATCGAAGCCCATCACCGCCACAAGGTGGATGCCCCCTCGGGCACCGCCCTGCGCATGGGCGAGGTGGTGGCCGCCGCCCTCGGGCGTGACCTGAAGGAGTGCGCCGTGTACGGGCGGCAGGGCAACACCGGCGAGCGCGACCGCAAGACCATCGGCTTCGAGACCATCCGCGCCGGGGACATCGTCGGCGAGCACACGGTCATGTTCGCCGGCATCGGCGAGCGCATCGAAATCACCCACAAGGCCTCCAGCCGCATGACCTTCGCCAAGGGCGCCGTCCGCGCCGCCGCCTGGCTCGCCGCCAGGGACCGCGGCCTGTTCGACATGCAGGACGTCCTTGGTCTGAAGGATTGAACCGCGGCGGGCGAAGAAGTTAACCACGGGGGACACGGGGGAACACGGGAAATCCCTTCAAGAAGAGGGATCGCGTAAGTACCGGTAACGGTACTTTGGGCCGAAATCGGAGCCTTGCAGGGCATGCCACCGGTTATCTGGACCGACCCGTCACCTTCTTACCCCCGTGTTCCCCGTGTCCCCCGTGGTTTAAGGAACCTCTGCAAAAGTGAGCCATCCGCGGATAGGAGCCTCGCAAGTGATTGAAAACACGCCAACGCCGTTTGGTCGTGAACGTCCCAACCGGACTTTTGCAGAGGTTCCTTAATGCTTTTCCCTCCGAGCCCCAAAAGAAGCCGCGTTACGCGTGGACAGCCACCCGCCGTATCCGTAAAATAGCCGGCCAACCTGGCGCGGCACTTCACGCCGACCATTCATTCGAGCGGGGAGGGTCCTTGGGGCTCTTCCCGCTTTGCACGTATACAGTTTGGAGGTCACCTTGCGGCAACAGGCCTTGCTGGCCCTGGCAGACGGTACGCTGTTCTGGGGCGAGTCCATCGGCAGTGAGGGGCAGACCGTCGGTGAGGTGGTGTTCAACACCGCGCTGACCGGATATCAGGAGATCCTCACCGATCCTTCCTACACCCGTCAGATCGTCACCCTGACCTATCCCCACATCGGCAACACGGGCGCGAATGCCGAGGATGAGGAGGCGCCGGGGATCATGGCCGCGGGCCTGGTGATCCGCGATCTCCCGGCAGTGGCCAGCAACTTCCGCAGCAAGGAATCGCTCGACGGCTATCTGCGCCGCCACAACGTGGTCGGCATCGCCGGCATCGATACCCGCAAGCTCACCCGCGTCCTGCGCGAGAAGGGCGCCCAGAACGGCTGCCTGGTAGCGGGCGAGCACATCGACGCCGAGGCGGCGGTGGCCGCGGCGCGCGGATTCGCCGGCCTGAACGGCATGGACCTCGCGAAGGAGGTCACCACCTCCAGGCCCTACACCTGGACCCAGGGGGGCTGGCAGCTGGGCACCGGACTGGTGGAGCGCAAGGCCGAAGACCTGCCCCATCACGTGGTGGTGTACGACTACGGCGTGAAGCGCAACATCCTGCGCATGCTGGTGGACCGCGGTTGCCGCCTGACCGTGGTGCCGGCGCAGACCCCGGCCGAAGACGTCCTCGCCATGAATCCCGACGGCATCCTGCTCGCCAACGGCCCCGGCGATCCGGCCGCCTGCGACTATGCCATCGAGGCCATCCAGCGCCTGCTCAAGACCGACACGCCCATCTTCGGCATCTGTCTCGGTCACCAGTTGCTGTCGCTCGCCTCGGGCGCGCGCACCGTAAAGATGAAGTTCGGTCATCACGGCGCCAACCACCCGGTCATCGACATCGATACGGGCCGCGTGATGATCACGAGCCAGAACCATGGCTTCGCGGTGGACGAGCAGACCCTGCCGTCGAACCTGCGCGCCACGCACCGCTCCCTGTTCGACGGCTCGCTGCAGGGCGTCGAGCGCACGGACCGCCTGGCCTTCAGCTTCCAGGGCCACCCGGAAGCCAGCCCTGGCCCGCATGACGTGGCCCCGCTGTTCGACCGCTTCGTCGCAACCATCAACGACAGGAAGAGTTAGGGAACCTCTGCAAAAGTCCGGTTGGGACGTTCACGACCAAACGGCGTTGGCGTGTTTTCAATCACTTGCGAGGCTCCTATCCGCGGATGGCTCACTTTTGCAGAGGTTCCTTAGTCATTGAAGGCAAAGAATTGACCACGGGGTACGCGGGGAACACGGGGATGAATCAATGCTCAAGAGATGTTTTCCCCCGTGCTCCCCGTGTACCCCGTGGTTGGGCTTTTTCTTCGACTTGCGTGGCTGACCAAGACTATGCCGAAAAGAACTGACATCGAGAGCATTCTCATCATTGGCGCCGGTCCCATCGTGATCGGTCAGGCCTGCGAGTTCGACTATTCGGGTGCCCAGGCGTGCAAGGCGCTGCGCGAGGAAGGCTACCGCGTCATTCTGGTGAACTCCAATCCGGCCACCATCATGACCGATCCGGAGACGGCCGACGCCACCTACATCGAGCCCATCACCTGGCAGACCCTCGCCAGGATCATCGAGAAGGAGCGCCCGGACGCCGTGCTGCCGACCATGGGCGGCCAGACCGCGCTGAATTGCGCCCTCGATCTCGCCAAGCACGGCGTACTGGAACAGTTCGGCGTGGAACTCATCGGCGCCAGCCGCGACGCCATCGACAAGGCCGAGGATCGCGATCGCTTCCGCCAGGCCATGAAGAAAATCGGCCTGGATACCCCGCGTTCGGCCATCGCGCACAGCATGGAAGAAGCCATGCAGGTGCAGGCCCAGATCGGCTTCCCCACCATCATCCGTCCTTCGTTCACACTGGGCGGTTCGGGCGGCGGCATTGCCTACAACAAGGAAGAGTTCATCGAGATCTGCCAGCGCGGCCTCGACCTCTCGCCCACCAACGAGCTCCTGATCGAGGAATCGGTGCTCGGCTGGAAGGAGTACGAGATGGAGGTGATCCGCGATCGCAAGGACAACTGCATCATCGTCTGCTCCATCGAGAACCTCGATCCCATGGGCGTGCACACCGGCGACTCCATTACCGTGGCGCCGGCGCAGACGCTCACCGATCGCGAATACCAGATCATGCGCAACGCCTCCATCGCGGTGCTGCGCGAGATCGGCGTGGAGACCGGCGGCTCCAACGTGCAGTTCGCCATCAATCCCGCCGACGGCCGCATGATCGTCATCGAGATGAACCCGCGCGTGTCGCGCTCGTCCGCGCTGGCCTCCAAGGCCACCGGCTTCCCCATCGCCAAGGTGGCGGCGAAGCTGGCCGTGGGCTACACGCTCGATGAGCTCAAGAACGACATCACCGGCGGTGCTACGCCCGCATCGTTCGAGCCCTCCATCGACTACGTGGTGACCAAGGTCCCGCGCTTCACCTTCGAGAAATTCCCCCAGGCGGATGCCCGTCTGACCACGCAGATGAAATCCGTGGGCGAGGCCATGGCCATCGGCCGCACCCTGCAGGAATCCCTGCAAAAGGCGCTGCGCAGCCTGGAGATCGGCGCCGACGGCTTCGACGAAAAGGTGAACCTGAGCGAAGAAGGCGCGCTCGACCGGATTCGCCAGGAACTGCGCACGCCGCGCGCTGATCGCCTGTGGTACGTGGGTGACGCCTTCCGCGCCGGCATGACCGTGGAGCAGGTGCACGAGCTCTCGCGCATCGACCCCTGGTTCCTGGTGCAGATCAAGGAACTCATCGACATCGAGGCCGAGGTGCGCACCAAGGTCCTGTCCGCCGTCGACCGCGAGACCATGCGCTTCCTCAAGCGCAAGGGCTTCTCCGATCGCCGCCTGGCCGTGCTGCTGGGCGTGCGCGAGACCGAGCTGCGCAAGCGCCGCCATGAACTGGGCGTGCGCCCGGTATACAAGCGCGTGGACACCTGCGCCGCCGAGTTCGCCACCTCCACCGCCTACATGTACTCGACCTACGAGGACGAGTGCGAGGCCGCGCCCACCAACCGCGACAAGATCATGGTGCTGGGCGGCGGCCCCAACCGCATCGGCCAGGGCATCGAGTTCGACTACTGCTGCGTGCACGCGGCCCTCGCCCTGCGCGAGGACGGGTACGAGACCATCATGGTCAACTGCAACCCGGAGACCGTGTCCACCGACTACGACACCTCGGATCGCCTGTATTTCGAGCCGCTCACCCTGGAGGACGTGCTCGAAATCATCGAGCTGGAGAAGCCCAAGGGCGTGATCGTGCAGTACGGCGGCCAGACGCCGCTGAAGCTGTGCCGCGACCTGGAGGCGGCGGGCGCGCCCATCATCGGCACCTCGCCCGACTCCATCGATTTGGCGGAAGACCGCGAGCGCTTCCAGAAAATGGTGGACAAGCTGGGCCTGCTGCAGCCGCCCAACCGCACCGCACGCAACGTGGAAGACGCAGTGCGCCTGGCGCTGGAGATCGGTTATCCGCTGGTGGTGCGCCCGTCCTACGTGCTGGGTGGCCGCGCCATGGAGATCGTCTATAACGAAGCCGAGCTGCGTGCCTACATGCAGAACGCGGTGAAGGTCTCCAACGAATCGCCCGTGCTGCTCGATCGTTTCCTCGACGATGCGGTGGAAGTGGACGTGGACGCCATCTGCGACGGCAATGACGTGCTCATCGGCGGCATCATGGAGCACATCGAGCAGGCCGGCGTGCACTCCGGCGATTCCGCCTGTTCGCTGCCGCCGTACGATCTGTCGCCCGTCATCCAGGACGAGCTGCGCCGTCAGGTGCGCGCCATGGCGAAGGAACTGAAGGTCGTCGGTCTCATGAACACCCAGTTCGCCATCAAGGGCAACCAGGTGTACGTGCTGGAAGTGAACCCGCGCGCCTCGCGTACCGTGCCGTTCGTTTCCAAGGCCACGGGACGGCCGCTGGCCAAGGTGGCGGCGCGCTGCATGGTGGGGCAGAGCCTGGCCCAGCAGAACGCCACCGAGGAGATCATCCCGCAGTACTACTCAGTGAAGGAGGCCGTGTTCCCCTTCATCAAGTTCCCGGGCGTGGACCCGCTGCTCGGTCCCGAGATGAAGTCCACCGGCGAAGTGATGGGCGTGGGCCGCAGTTTCCCCGAGGCCTTCCTCAAGTCACAGCTGGGCGCAGGCATCGTGCTGCCCGAGGGCGGTCGTGCCTTCGTGTCGGTGCGCGAGCCCGACAAGCGCGGCGTGGTGCAGGTCGCCCGCGACCTGGTGGAACTGGGCTTCGAAGTCCTCGCCACGCGCGGCACCCAGCGCGTGCTGGTGGAGGCAGGCGTGCCCTGCACCGTAGTCAACAAGGTGACGGAGGATCGCCCGCACATCGTCGACATGATCAAGAATGACGAGATCGCCTTCATCGTCAACACCACCGAAGACAAGCAGGCCATCGCCGACTCGTTCCTGATCCGCCGCGAGGCGCTCAACCACAAAGTGACCTACACGACCACCCTGGCAGGCGCCGCGGCCACCGTGAAGGCCATGAAACAGCGTGACAAGCGGGACGTGAACCGCCTGCAGGACTTGCATGAGGAGCTGAAAGCCTGATGAGCAAGGTGCCCATGACCTTGCGCGGCGCCGAGAAGCTGCGCGAAGAACTCAAGGAACTGAAGAGCGTGGTGCGTCCGCGCATCATCAATGCCATCGCCGAGGCGCGTGCCCACGGCGATCTCAAGGAAAACGCCGAATATCATGCTGCCCGCGAGCAGCAGGGCTTCGTGGAGGGCCGCATCAAGGAGATCGAGGCCAAGCTGTCCCATGCGCAGGTCATCGATCCGGCGACGCTGAACACCGACGGCAAGATCGTCTTCGGCGCCACCGTGGAACTCTCCGATGAAGACACGGGCGAAGAAGTGACCTACCAGATCGTCGGCGAGGATGAGGCCGACATCAAGAATGGCTGCATCTCCGTGTCCTCGCCCGTGGCACGCGCCCTCATCGGCAAGCAGGAAGGTGACGTGGTGGAAGTGCGCACGCCGGGCGGTGTGCGTTCCTACGAAATCATCGGCGTCCGCTACGAATGAGGTTCACCGCGGCGGGTGAGCGCATCCTGCTCACGCTCTGGGTCGGTGCCTTGTGGAGCGTCGGCTACCTGGCGGTGCCGGTGCTGTTCGCCCAGCTGGACGATCGCATGCTGGCCGGCATGCTCGCCGGCCACATGTTCACCCTCGTCGCCTGGCTGGGCCTGATTGCCGGCGCACTGCTCGCCATGGGCGAACTCGTGCGTTCGCAGGGACGGCCGGGCTGGCGTTTCTGGGTGCTCGCGTTCATGCTGGCGCTGGTCGCCGTCGGCCACTTCGGCCTCCAGCCGGCCATGGCCGCCCTCAAGGTCGAGGGTCTTCCCGCAGGCAGTGCACAAGCGGCCCAGTTCGCCCGCCTGCACGGCTTCGCCTCGGTGCTCTACCTGCTCACCAGCCTCGCCGGCCTCGCCCTGGTCGCCGGCACCAGCCGTTGCGGACGAGAGGCTTGATCGGAGTGACCGGATTTGGCGTGGACGAAAGCGACGCGCTTTCCATTATCTCCTGAGCGCCTTGCCTTTCTCCGTGCCCCTCCGTGGTTACTGCTTTTTCTTCATGGCAGTTTGAGACGGGGTTCCTTGGCGGGGCGGTAAAGCACGGCGATGTGGCCGATGCGCTGCACCAGCTCGGCATTGACCGCTTCGCACATGCTTTCGATCATGGCGTCCCGGCTCTCGCGATCTTCGGCATTCGCCCGTACCTTGATGAGCTCGTGGTGTTCGAGGGCGCGATCCAGTTCGCGCAGCAGGCTTTCGCTCAGGCCGCCGGCGCCAGTGAGAATGACCGGGTTGAGTCCGTGGGCGAGGCTGCGCAGGTGGCGTTTCTGGGACGCGGTGAGCATGATGATGTCCGGCAGGATCAGAAGGGCTGCGTAGTTTACCGGGAAGGGAACCCGGGGTCACTCTGCAGTATCTATCCATCCCGATGCCGTCGCCAATGAATGAGGTAACGTATGGCGCGTAGTGCGAGCAGCACGCGTTGGCTCAAGGAGCATTTCGATGACGAGTACGTGAAGCGGGCCCAACAGATGGGCTACCGCTCCCGGGCCGTGTTCAAGCTCCTGGAAATCGACGAAAAAGACCGTTTGTTCCGCAAGGGCATGCGGGTGATCGATCTGGGCGCCGCCCCCGGCGGCTGGTCGCAGATCGCGCGGGACCGCGTCGGCCCCCAGGGCCGGGTGGTCGCCCTCGACATCCTGCCCATGGACCCGCTGCCGGACGTGGAGGTGCTGCAGGGGGATTTCCGCGAGGAAGCGGTCATGAATGCGCTGCTTGCCGCCGTGGGCGACGAGCAGGTCGACCTTGTAATGTCCGACATGGCACCCAATATCAGCGGTGAACGGACCATCGATCAGCCCCGCGCC
The DNA here is from genome assembly GCA_050179875.1 of Thiohalomonadaceae bacterium. GTDB lineage: Bacteria > Pseudomonadota > Gammaproteobacteria > Thiohalomonadales > Thiohalomonadaceae > JALOAT01. The sequence goes on along the minus strand of JBFXES010000015.1, from coordinate 19,909 downwards.
ATGTATCTGGCCGAGCTCGCGCTCGATCTGGCCCAGCGTGTGCTGGCACCCGGAGGCGACCTGCTGATCAAGGTCTTCCAGGGGGAGGGATCCGACGCCTTCATGCGTACCCTGAAGCAGCATTTCGCCAAGGTCATCGTCCGCAAGCCCAAGGCCTCGCGGCCCCGCTCGCGTGAGGTTTACCTTCTGGCCAGGAACTATATTGTGTAGTAACGTACTAAAGTCCTTGAGAATTACCGCGTGACGCACCGGTAAAAGCCCTTGAGGAACAAAGTATTGCCGAGGCCCGCCCCTTGAACGACATAGCCAAGAACTTCATCCTCTGGGTTGTCATCGCCATCATCCTCATGGCGGTGTTCAACAACTTCGGGTCTCGTCAGGCACCCAGTCACGAGCTCGAATACTCCCAGTTCATCAACGACGTGCGCGCGGGCCGCGTGGAGCGCGTGATCATCGACGGCAACAAGATCGAGGGCTACCTGGCGAACAAGGAGCGCTTCACCACCTACGCCCCCGACGATCCGGGCCTGATGGCCGACCTGCTCAACAACGACGTGGCCGTGAACGCCCGTCCGCCCGAAGGGCAGTCGCTGCTCACCCAGATCTTCATCTCCTGGTTCCCGATGCTGCTGCTCATCGGCGTGTGGATCTTCTTCATGCGCCAGATGCAGGGCGGCGGCGGCGGCCGCGGCGCCATGTCCTTCGGCAAGAGCCGCGCGCGCCTGCTGGGCGAGGACCAGGTCAAGGTCACCTTCGCCGACGTGGCCGGCGTGGACGAGGCCAAGGAAGACGTGCGCGAGCTGGTGGAATTCCTGCGCGACCCCGGCAAGTTCCAGAAGCTGGGCGGCAAGATCCCCCGCGGCGTGCTGATGGTCGGCCCGCCGGGTACCGGCAAGACTCTGCTCGCCAAGGCCATCGCCGGCGAGGCCAAGGTGCCGTTCTTCACCATCTCCGGCTCCGACTTCGTGGAAATGTTCGTGGGCGTGGGCGCCTCCCGCGTGCGCGACATGTTCGAGCAGGCCAAGAAGCACGCGCCCTGCATCATCTTCATCGACGAGATCGACGCGGTCGGCCGTCACCGCGGCGCCGGCCTGGGCGGCGGTCACGACGAGCGCGAGCAGACCCTCAACCAACTGCTGGTGGAAATGGACGGCTTCGAGGGCAACGAGGGCGTCATCGTCATCGCCGCCACCAACCGCCCCGACGTGCTCGACCCGGCCCTGCTGCGTCCCGGCCGCTTCGACCGTCAGGTGGTGGTGCCCTTGCCCGACCTGCGCGGCCGCGAGCACATCGTGAAGGTGCACATGCGCAAGGTGCCCTTGGCCGATGACGTCAATCCGTCCATCATCGCCCGTGGCACGCCCGGCTTCTCCGGCGCCGATCTGGCCAACCTGGTCAATGAGGCGGCCCTGTTCGCCGCGCGTGCCAACAAGAAGCTGGTGTCCATGGAGGACTTCGAGCGCGCCAAGGACAAGATCATGATGGGCGCCGAGCGCAAGTCCATGGTCATGAGCGAAAAGGAGAAGCGCCTCACCGCCTACCACGAGGCGGGCCACGCCATCGTGGGCCTCTCGGTGCCCGACCATGACCCGGTGCACAAGGTGACCATCATCCCGCGCGGCCGCGCCCTGGGCGTGACCCTGTTCCTGCCGGAAGAGGACCGCTACAGCTACAGCAAGCAGCGCCTGGAGAGCCAGATCTCCAGCCTGTTCGGCGGCCGCATCGCGGAAGAACTCATCTTCGGTCCCGAAAACGTGACCACGGGTGCCTCGAACGACATCCAGCGCGCCACCGAGCTGGCCCGCAACATGGTCACCAAGTGGGGCCTGTCGGAGAAACTCGGGCCGCTCACCTACATGGAAGAAGAGGGCGAGGTGTTCCTGGGCCATTCGGTGACCCAGCACAAGAACGTCTCGGACGAGACCTTCCACATCATCGACGGCGAGATCCGCGCGGTGGTGGATCGCAATTACGCGCGGGCGAAGAAGATCCTCACCGAAAACATGGACAAGCTGCACATGATGGCGGAAGCCCTCATGAAGTACGAGACCATCGACGCCAAGCAGATCGCGGCGATCATGGCCGGTCGTACGCCGGAGCCGCCTTCCGAGTGGACCGATCTGCCGCCGGCCGGCGACAAGGCGCCGGAAGACAAGGGCGGCGGCGCTCCCATCGGCGACCCGGCCGGCCAGCACTGATCCGGCTCTCCCGGGAAGAAGACCTAACACCGAGGCGCAGAGACACAGAGAAGTCGGCCCTTCCTGTGCCCTCTGCGCCTCGGTGTCTCTGTATCCGGCTGTTCTCTTCAATCCATCGCGCGGGCGTATAATCCCCCACTTTCATCGGCAATATTCCGCATGCAACTCGACTGCCGGGGCCGCATCCTCGATCTCAGCCGTCCGCAGGTGATGGGCATCCTCAACGTCACGCCGGATTCGTTTTCCGACGGCGGGCGTTTTCACGGCCTCGATGTCGCACTTGCCCATGCCGTGCGCATGGCAGAGGAGGGTGCAGCCATCATCGACGTGGGCGGCGAGTCCACCCGTCCCGGGTCCGAGGGCGTATCCCTTCAGGAGGAACTGGATCGCGTCATCCCCGTCATCGAGCGCCTGCACGCGGAACTTCCCCTGCCCATTTCCGTGGACACCAGCAAGCCCGAGGTCATGAAGGCGGCGGTGGCGGCGGGCGCCGGCCTGATCAACGATGTCTATGCTTTACGTACCGACGGGGCGCCGGACACTGCCGCTTCCCTTGGCGTGCCGGTGTGCCTGATGCACATGCAGGGCGAGCCTCGGACCATGCAGCACGCACCGAACTACAGGGATGTGGTGGCGGAAGTGCGCGAATTCCTCGACGAACGCATGCGCGTTTGCGAGCAGGCTGGCATTTCCCGTGAAAAACTGCTCATCGATCCCGGCTTTGGTTTTGGCAAAAATCTCGATCACAACCTGAGCCTGCTGCGACACCTTCCTGAATTAGACGTCCTCGGCGTCCCCCTGCTGGTGGGGGTCTCGCGCAAGTCCATGATCGGCGCCATCACGGGCGCGCCCGTGGACGGACGCCTCCAGGGCAGCGTGGCGGCGGCCACGCTCGCGGCGTGGCTGGGGGCCCGGATTTTGCGAGTCCACGATGTGAAACCCACGGTCGACGCCCTCAAGGTGGTGGCGGCCGTCCAGGAAGCAGCCTGACGACAACGGAGCGAGAGGCGACATGGGACGAAAGTATTTCGGAACCGACGGCATTCGCGGCTCGGTGGGACAGTTTCCCATCCGGCCCGACTTCATCCTCAAGCTCGGCTGGGCGGCCGGCCGCGTGTTGCGCGGCAACGGCAGCGGCAAGGTGATCATCGGCAAGGACACCCGTATCTCTGGTTATATGTTCGAGTCGGCGCTGGAAGCCGGCCTCGCCGCGGCCGGTCTCGACATCCGGCTGCTCGGCCCCATGCCGACGCCGGCAGTGGCCTATCTCACGCGCACGCTGCGCGCCAGTGCGGGCATCGTGATCAGCGCCTCGCACAATCCCTACGAGGACAACGGCATCAAGTTCTTCTCCTCCGAGGGCACCAAGCTGCCCGATGAGGTGGAGCTGGCCATCGAAGCCGAACTCGACAAGGACATGGTCATGGTCGGTTCCGGCGAGCTGGGCAAGGCCGAGCGCGTGGTGGATGCGGGCGGCCGCTACATCGAGTTCTGCAAGAGCACGGTGCCGCTGGGTCTCAGCCTCAAGGGGCTCACCCTGGTGGTGGACTGCGCCCACGGCGCCACCTACCACGTCGCCCCGGCCGTTTTTGGGGAACTGGGTGCGCGCGTGATCCGCATCGGCAGCGAGCCGAACGGCCTGAACATCAATCTGGAATGCGGATCCACCCATCCTGACGCCGTGCGCTCCGCCGTGCTGGAGCACAAGGCCGATCTGGGCATCGCCTTCGACGGCGACGGCGATCGGGTGATCATGGTGGACCAGCGTGGCGAGGTGGTCGACGGCGACGAACTCCTCTACATCATCGCGCGCGAGCGCCAGGCCACGGCGCCCGTGCATGGCGTGGTGGGCACGCTCATGAGCAACCTGGGCATGGAGCATGCGCTTGCCCGTGCCGGCATTGCCTTCGAACGGGCGAAGGTCGGGGACCGCTATGTCCTGGAGCGCATGCAGGCCCTTGGCTGGACGCTCGGCGGCGAGTCCTCGGGCCACATCATCTGCCTCGACAGGACCACCACCGGCGACGGCATCGTGGCCGCGTTGCAGGTGCTCATGGCCATGCAACGCTCGGGGCGGCCCCTGCACGAACTCAAGTCCGAGGTGACCAAGTATCCCCAGACCATGATCAACGTGCGTATCGCGGGCGAGTTCAGGCTCGATGGCGTGCCGCGCGTGAAGGCGGCGGTGCGCGAGGTGGAGTCGGAACTGGGCGACAGCGGGCGCGTGTTGCTGCGCCCCTCCGGCACCGAGCCGGTGGTGCGCGTCATGGTGGAGGGCAGGGACGGGGCGCAGGTGGCGCGGCTGGCGCGCCAGCTCGCCGACGTGGTGGCCGAGGCGGCCGCGGCGGCGAGCGAAAAGCGGCCTGCTGACGCGATTGCTCGTTGATTTCCGGGCGCTTTGCCTGTAATCTTCGCCGCTTCTGCGACAGCGAGGGACATAAGGATGCGACGACCGCTCGTAGCCGGCAATTGGAAGATGAATGGGTCCAAGGCGAGCATCGAAACGCTGCTCGGCGGCATCAAGGCGGGTATCGCAGGTGTGGAAAAGGCCGAAGTGGCCGTTTGCCCGCCCTTTGTCTACATCCCTCAGGTCGCCGAAGCGCTGCGCGGTACGCGTATCGCGCTCGGCGCCCAGAACGTCAGCAACGAGCCTTCCGGCGCCTTCACCGGTGAAGTCTCCGCCGCCATGTTGAAGGACATGGGCTGCGAGTACGTCATCGTCGGCCACTCGGAGCGGCGCAGCTACTACGGTGAAGGGGATCTTCTGGTCGCCAAGAAGTTCGCCGCCGTGCGCGCCGCCGGCATGAAGCCCATCCTGTGCGTGGGCGAAACGCTGGAAGAGCGCGAGCGGAACGTGACCGAAGCCGTCGTTGCCCGGCAACTGGAAGCGGTCATCGAGCTGGAAGGGGCGGCGGCGTTGCAGGATGGTGTCATCGCTTACGAGCCTGTGTGGGCCATCGGTACCGGTCGTACCGCCACCCCGCAGCAGGCACAGGACGTCCACGCGTTCATCCGCGGCCGCATTGCGGCGGTTGACGGCGCGGTGGCGCAGAAGGTGCGAATCCTTTATGGCGGCAGCGTCAAGGGTTCCAACGCCGAGGAACTGTTCGGGCAGCCGGACATCGACGGGGGACTCATTGGCGGTGCTTCCTTGAATGCGGACGAATTCCTTGCCATCTGCAAGGCCGCCCGTTAACAGGTTCTTGAAAGAAGATGCAAACCGTTCTTCTCATCGTGCACATGCTCGTGGCGGTCGGCCTCATCGGCCTGGTCCTGCTCCAGCAGGGCAAGGGCGCCGACATGGGCGCAGCATTCGGCAGCGGCGCATCGTCGACGGTGTTCGGCGCGCGCGGCTCCGCATCATTCCTCACGCGTGCGACGGGTATCCTCGCCACGATTTTTTTCGTGACAAGTCTTTCGCTCGCGTATTTCTCCGGTCAAAATACCGCCCGCAGCAGCGTCGTGGATCTGCCTGCTCCCCAGCAGCAAGTCCCCGCAGCACCGCAGGCACCGGCGGACGTACCGGCGCCGAGGCAGTAAGAACAATCCCAGCGGCCGTGGTGGAATTGGTAGACACGCTATCTTGAGGGGGTAGTGGGGAAACCCGTGTGAGTTCGAGTCTCACCGGCCGCACCAAACGCAAAAAAACGCCCACATCATGGGCGTTTTTTTTTGTCTCGTCGCTCTATAGTGTTCGGAATTAGGATTTTATTTATTAATATAAGTATATGATTGAAAAGAAGAAAAGCGTCACTTACCGCTTGACACACCAAAAAGCATTCGCCTAGACTCCCAGCTTCTGCATAAAGCCCTCTTATGCCCGGAGGGCGGCGCCGACCGCTAATTCATCGGGAAGCTACGAATGCTCGAGAGTTATCTACCTGTCCTCGTTTTTCTCGTCATCGGCGTGGTTGTGGGCGTGGCCACGATTGGCGTGGGTTTCGTGATGGCCCCCCACCGCCCTGACAAATTCAAGCGGTCGGCCTATGAGTGCGGCTTCGAGGCCTTCGAACACGCCCGCATGAAGTTCGACGTCCGCTATTACCTCGTCGCGATCCTGTTCATCATATTCGATCTGGAAATCGCCTTCCTCTTTCCCTGGGCCATCACCTTCCGTGAACTCGGCCTGTTCGGTTTCTCCGCCATGATGCTGTTTCTCGGCATCCTGGTCATCGGCTTCATCTACGAATGGAAGAAGGGGGCGCTGCAGTGGGAATAGAAGGCGTTCTCGAGAAGGGGTTCATCACCACTTCCGCCGACAAGCTCATCAACTGGGCGCGCACGGGCTCCATGTGGCCCATGACCTTCGGGCTCGCGTGCTGCGCCGTTGAAATGATGCATGCCGCCGCGTCACGCTATGACCTCGATCGTTTCGGCATCATCTTCCGTCCCAGTCCGCGTCAATCCGACGTGATGATCGTCGCGGGCACGCTCACCAACAAGATGGCGCCCGCGCTGCGTCGCGTGTACGACCAGATGGCCGAGCCGCGCTGGGTCATTTCCATGGGTTCCTGCGCCAACGGCGGCGGTTATTACCACTACGCCTACTCGGTGGTGAGGGGCTGCGATCGCATCGTCCCCGTGGACATCTACGTGCCGGGTTGCCCGCCCACGGCCGAGGCGCTGCTGTACGGCATCATGCAGCTGCAGAACAAGATCCGTCGTACCAGCACCATAGCGCGTTGAGAGGCTCTTCAATGTCGGAGTTCTATACGAAACTCGCGAGGCACCTCGAGGAGCGCTTCCGGGGAATTGTGGCTTCGGTCAAGCTGGAGCTGGGCGAAGTCACCATCGAAGTCCCCCGCGAGCACCTGCTGTCGGTGTGCCGCGCCCTGCGTGACGAAGACGCGTTCCGCTTCGAGCAACTCATCGACGCGTGCGGCATCGACTACCTCGAGTATGGCGAAGGCCGCTGGCAAGGGCCGCGTTTCGGCGTCGTCTATCACCTTCTTTCCGTGGCGCACAACCAGCGCCTGCGCGTGCGCACCTTCGCCACGGGCGAGGTGCCGGTGGTCGACTCGGTGGTGGAAATCTGGAATTCGGCCAACTGGTACGAACGCGAGGCTTTCGACCTGTTCGGCATCGTGTTCGAAGGCCACCCCGATCTCCGCCGTATCCTCACCGACTACGGCTTCATCGGTCATCCCTTCCGCAAGGACTTCCCGCTGTCGGGCCAGGGGGACATGCGTTTTGACCCCGAGAAACAGCGCGTGTTCTACGTGCGGGGCAGCATCGAGCCCCGCAGCCTCGTGCCGCGCGTGTCGCGCCGCGATCATCGTTACGAGGTGGGCGAAGGAGACGAACGCTGTGCCTGAAATTCGCAACCTCACCATCAATTTCGGTCCCCAGCATCCGGCCGCCCATGGCGTGCTGCGCCTGGTGCTGGAAATGGACGGCGAAGTGATCGAACGCGCCGATCCGCACATCGGCCTGCTGCATCGCGCCACGGAAAAGCTGGCCGAGAGCAAGCATTTCCTGCAGAGCCTGCCTTACATGGACCGTCTCGATTACGTGTCCATGATGTGCAACGAGCACGCGTACGTGCTGGCCATCGAGAAGATGGTGGGCATCGAGGCGCCCATCCGCGCCCAGTACATCCGCGTGATGTTCGACGAGATCACCCGCATCCTGAACCACCTCATGTGGCTCGGTGCGCATGCCCTCGACGTGGGCGCCATGAGCATGCTGCTCTACTGCTTCCGTGAGCGTGAAGACCTCATGGACTGCTACGAAGCGGTGTCCGGCGCGCGCATGCATGCGGCCTACTACCGTCCCGGCGGCGTGTACCGCGATCTGCCGGATACCATGCCGCAGTTCGAGGCGGACAACAAATACCGCAGCGCCAAGGAAACCGAACGGCTCAACGCCAACCGCCAGGGTTCGCTGCTCGATTTCATCGAGGACTTCACCGAGCGCTTCCCTGCACACGTCGACGAATACGAGACCCTGCTGACGGAGAACCGCATCTGGAAGCAGCGCACCGTGGGCATCGGCGTGGTGAGCCCCGAGCGCGCACTGCAACTGGGCCTCACCGGCCCCATGCTGCGCGGCTCCGGCATTGCCTGGGATTTGCGCAAGAAGCAGCCCTATGCCGTCTACGATCGGCTCGATTTCGATATTCCCGTGGGCACCAACGGCGACAGCTACGACCGTTATCTGGTGCGCGTGGAGGAGATGCGCCAGTCCAACCGCATCATTCGCCAGTGCGTCGACTGGTTGCGCAAGAATCCCGGCCCGGTCATCGTGGACAACCATAAGGTCGCGCCGCCGCCGCGCGCCGAAATGAAGACCGACATGGAGGCCCTCATCCACCACTTCAAGCTCTTCAGTGAAGGCATCCACGTGCCGGAAGGCGAGGCCTACGCCGCGGTGGAGCATCCGAAGGGCGAGTTCGGCATCTACATCGTGTCGGACGGCGCCAACAAGCCTTACCGGCTCAAGATCCGTGCGCCGGGCTTTGCCCATCTGTCGGCGCTGGATGAAATGGTGCGCGGCCACATGCTGGCCGACGTGGTGACCGTAATCGGCACTCAAGATATCGTCTTCGGAGAGATCGACCGCTGATGGCGCAGGGAAATCCCGAACTGCTCAGCGCGCAGTCGCGCGCCGAGATCGACACCTGGATCGCGAAGTATCCGCAGGACCGCAAGTCGTCCGCCGTGATGGCGGCGCTGCGCATCGCCCAGGAACAGAACGGCGGCTGGCTCACCAACGAGCTCATGGATGCCGTCGCGGCCTACCTCGACATGCCGCCCATCGCGGTGTACGAAGTGGCTACCTTCTATTCCATGTACGAGCACGAGCCGGTCGGTCGCCACAAGTTCAGCGTGTGCACCAACATCTCGTGCATGCTGCGCGGCGCCGAGGAAATCGTCGCCCATCTGGAGAAGCGGCTCGGCATCAAGGCCGGGGAAACCACGCCCGACGGCAAGTTCACCATCAAGACCGTGGAATGTCTCGGCGCCTGCGTGGGGGCACCCATGCTTCAGCTCGGCAAGAAATACTACGAGCTGCTCACGCCCGAAAAGATCGACGAACTGCTGGACGGGCTGGAGTGATGCGCATGAGCGAGAAAGTCTGTTTCCGAACCCTCGATTTCGACACCCCGTGGTCGATGGAGACCTACCTCAAGGTCGGCGGCTACGAGGTGTGGAAGCGCATCCTCAAGGGCGAACTCGACCGCGATACCATCATCGCGGAACTGAAGACCTCCGCCTTGCGCGGCCGCGGCGGCGCAGGCTTTCCCACCGGCCTCAAGTGGAGCTTCATGCCCCACGCGGCGCCCGGCCAGAAGTACGTGGTGTGCAATTCCGACGAAGGCGAACCGGGCACCTGCAAGGACCGGGACATCCTGCGTTACAACCCGCACCAACTGGTCGAAGGCATGGCCATTGCGGGCTTCACCCTCGGCGCCACCCGCGGTTACAACTATATCCGCGGCGAATTCTGGGAACCCTATGAGCGCTTCCAGGGCGCCATCGAGGAGGCGCGCAAGGCCGGCCTGCTCGGCAAGAACATCATGGGTTCCGGCATCGATTTCGACATCGAGGTCCACCTGGGCGCCGGCGCCTACGTGTGCGGCGAGGAAACGGCCCTGCTCGAATCCATCGAGGGCAAGAAGGGCCAGCCGCGCTTCAAGCCGCCGTTCCCCGCGAGCTTCGGTCTCTACGGCCGGCCGACCACCATCAACAACACCGAGACCCTGACCTCGGTGCCTGTGATCCTGCAGAAGGGCGGCCAGTGGTTCCTGGAGCAGGGCAAGCCCAACAACGGCGGCCTGAAGCTGTTCAGCGTGTCCGGCCACGTGAACCGTCCCGGCAATTACGAGATCCCCATGGGTACGCCGTTCTCCGAATTGCTGGAGATGGCGGGCGGCGTGTGGAAGGGACGCAAGCTCAAGGCCGTGATCCCGGGCGGCAGCTCCACACCGGTGCTCCCCGCCGACATCATCATGGGCGTCACCATGGACTACGACTCCCTGTCCAAGGCGGGCTCCATGCTGGGCGCGGGCTCCGTGATCGTCATGGACGAGACCACCTGCATGGTGAAGGCCCTGGCGCGGCTCTCGCACTTCTACTACGACGAGTCCTGCGGCCAATGCACGCCGTGCCGCGAAGGCACGGGCTGGCTCGCGCGCATGGTGCATCGCATCGAACACGGTGAAGGCCGGCCGGAAGACCTGGAGAAGCTGAACGACGTGGCGAGCAAGATCGAAGGGCGCACCATCTGTGCCCTCGGCGACGCCGCCGCCATGCCGGTGCGCAGCTTCCTCAAGCACTTCCGCAAGGAATTCGAATACCACATCGAGCACAAGCGCTGCATGGTGTAGCCGCTCCTCGGAAGACAGACGATGGTAAAGATCGAGATCAACGGCATTCCTGTCGAGGCACGCGACGGCGCCACGGTGATCGAAGCCGCGGACAGCGTGGGCATCGTCATTCCGCGCTTTTGCTATCACAAGAAACTCTCCATCGCCGCGAGCTGCCGCATGTGCCTCGTGGAAGTGGAGAAGGTCGCCAAGCCCCTGCCGGCCTGTGCCACGCCCGTCACCGAGGGCATGAAGGTGTTCACGCGCTCGCCCAAGGCCATTGCGGCGCAGAAGGCCGTGATGGAGTTCCTGCTCATCAATCACCCGCTGGACTGCCCCATTTGCGATCAGGGCGGCGAATGCGATCTGCAGGAAATGGCCGTCGGCTACGGCAAGGACGTCTCGCAATACACCGAGCACAAGCGCATCGTTCCCGACAACGACATCGGTCCCCTGGTCGCCACCGACATGACGCGCTGCATCCATTGCACGCGCTGCGTGCGCTTCGGTCAGGAGATCGCCGGCGTCATGGAACTGGGCGCGGTCTTCCGCGGCGAGCACATGCGCATCGGCACCTATGTGGAGCGCACGGTCGATTCCGAGCTCTCCGGCAACGTGATCGATCTGTGTCCCGTGGGCGCCCTCACGTCCAAGCCTTACCGCTACACCGCCCGTCCGTGGGAGCTGAGCCGCAGCGAAAGCGTGTCGCCGCACGACTGCGTGGGCGCCAACCTCACGGTGGAGACGCGCGCCGGCAAGGTCATGCGCGTGCGTCCGCGGGCCAACGAAGCGGTCAACGAAATCTGGCTGTCCGACCGCGATCGCTTCAGCTATACCGCGCTTTATCACGGCGACCGCCTGCTCACGCCCCGCATCAAGCGTGAAGGCCAGTGGCAGGACACCGACTGGGACACCGCCTTGACGTTTGCCGCGGAAGGTCTGCAGCGCGTGGTCGACAAGTACGGCGCGAACAGCATCGGCGGTCTCGGCGCCTACGGCGCCACCACCGAGGAACATTACCTGCTGCAACGCGTGCTGCGCGGGCTGGGCAGCGGCAACGTGGATTACCGCCTGCGTCAGCAGGACTTCCGCGACCAGGACCTTCTCCCTGCGGCCCCGGGCCTCGGCATGTCCATCGAGGAACTGGAACAGGTGGACGCCCTGCTGCTGGTGGGCTCCAACATCCGCAAGGAGCAGCCGCTCCTGGGCCTTCGTGTGCGCAAGGCCGCGCTCGCCGGGGCGCGCGTCCTTTGCATCAATCCCGTGGACTACGAATTCCACTTCCCCGTGGCGGAGAAGCTCGTCGTCGCGCCCTCGGCCATGGCGACCCAGTTGGCCGCGGTGGGCAAGGCGTTGGTGGAGCAGGGCTGCAAGGCACCGAAAGGCTTCGCGGAACTGGTCGCGAAGGTCGAGGTGACCGAGGCGCACCGCGCCATGGCGCGCAAGTTGGGCGACAGCCAGCGCGCGGCCGTGTTGCTGGGCGACGGCGCCACCCTGCACCCTGCGCAATCCGTCCTGCGCCAGCTGGCCGGCGCCATCGCGCAGATGACGGGCGCGCGCTTCGGACAGCTCCCCGAAGGCGGCAATGCCGCGGGCGCGGCGCTCGCCGGGGCGCTTCCGCACCGCCACGCCGGCGGCAGCACCGCCGCCGTGCGCGGCCGCGACTGGCTGGGCATGACCGGCGGCGACATCAAGGGCTTCCTCCTGCTCGGCGTCGAGCCCGGCGCGGACGCGCTGCACGGCAAGGCCCTCACGGACGCCCTCGCCGGAGCGGAGTTCACCGTCGCGCTGGCGAGTTATGCCGACCCGGTGTCGCTGGCGCATGCCGACGTGCTGCTGCCGGTGGGCACTTTCGCCGAGACCTCGGGCACCTTCGTCAACGCCGAAGGGCGCTGGCAGAGCTTCACCGCCGCCGCCAAGGCGCCCGGCGAGGTCCGTCCGGCCTGGAAGGTGCTGCGCGTGCTCGGCAACCTGCTCAATCTGAAGGACTTCGAGTACATGTCGTCGGAAGAGGTGCGCGATGAAGTGCGCCTCGCCTGCAAGGAGACCGTGACCCATGCCTGGTCGCTGCCCGAGGCGCTCGCCGCGCCGGTTGGCGGCCTGGAGCGCGTCATCGAGTTCCCCATGTACGACACCGATCCCGTGGTGCGGCGTGCCGAGCCGTTGCAGCAGACGAAAGACGGCAGGCGCGTGGGCGTTTTCGTGCATCCCGCTACGGCAGCGCGTCTGGGCCTGTCGGACGGCGTGCACGTGAACGTGCGTTCCGGCGGCTATGAGGCGAAGCTGCCGCTGGTCGTCGACGCCCGCGTTGCGGCCGAGGCGGTGGTGGTGTCCGCGGGCAGCCGCGGCATGGGTTCCGAAACGGGCTTCGCTTCCGTCGAATTGCGCCAGGGCTAAGAGAAGGAATCACCGGTAATGACCGAATTCATCCAATCATTGCTGCCCGGGCTTCCCGCAAGCGCCGTGACCGTCACGGTGATCCTGCTGAAGATTGCCGCGGTGCTGCTGCCCATCTTCGGCGCGGTGGCCTATCTCACCCTGGCCGAGCGCAAGGTCATCGGCTACATGCAGGTGCGCATCGGCCCCAACCGGGTGGGCCCGCGTGGTCTGCTGCAGCCCATTGCCGATACGGTGAAGCTGCTGTTCAAGGAAATCGTCATTCCGAGCGGCGCCGACAAGTTCCTGTTCCTGGCCGCGCCCATCCTGGCCTTGGCGCCGGCCCTGGCGGCCTGGGCCGTGATCCCCTTCGACGACGGCATGGCCATCGCCAACGTCAACGCCGGCCTGCTGTACATCCTGGCGGTCACGTCCATGGGCGTATACGGCATCATCGTGGGCGGCTGGGCCTCCAACTCCAAGTACGCCTTCCTGGGCGCCATGCGCTCGGCGGCGCAGATCGTTTCCTATGAAATCGCCATGGGCTTCGCCCTGGTCGGCGTGCTCATGGCCGCGGGCAGCCTGAACTTCGGTGAGATCGTCGCGGCCCAGTCCGGCGGCGTGATGCGCTGGTTCTTCCTGCCGCTGCTGCCGTTGTTCGTCATCTACTTCATTTCCGCCGTGGCGGAGACCAACCGCGCGCCGTTCGACGTGGCGGAAGGTGAATCGGAGATCGTCGCCGGCTTCCACGTGGAATACTCCGGCATGGGTTTCGCGGCCTACTTCCTCGCCGAGTACGCCAACATGATCCTGGTGTCCGTGCTGGCCGCCATCATGTTCCTCGGCGGCTGGCTGTCGCCCTTCGATACCGGCTCCGGTGAAGTGGGCGGATTGCTGGGCAGCGGCATCCACTGGCTGCTGCTGAAGACCTCGGTGTTCCTGTACCTGTTCCTCTGGTTCCGTGCCACTTTCCCGCGCTATCGCTACGACCAGACCATGCGCCTGGGCTGGAAGGTGTTCATCCCTCTCACCATCGTCTGGCTGGTGGTGATCGGTCTCTGGATCATGGCGGGTGTGTTCCCGTTCGAGCGGGCGTGAGGTGAATGGCGTGAAATCCGTCGTCCGTTTTTTCAAAAGCCTGTTCCTCCTGGAGCTGTTCGCCGGCATGGCGGTGACCGGCCGCTATTTCTTCGGTCGCAAGTTCACGCTGCAATACCCGGAAGAACGTGCACCGCAGTCGCCGCGCTTCCGTGGTCTGCACGCCCAGCGCCGCTATCCCAACGGCGAGGAGCGCTGCATCGCCTGCAAGCTGTGCGAAGTGGTGTGCCCGGCCATGGCCATTCGCATCGAGTCGCACCGCCGCGAGGACGGCACCCGCCGCACCACGCGCTACGATATCGACCTGACCAAGTGCATCTACTGCGGGTTCTGCGAGGAATCCTGTCCGGTGGACTCCATCGTGGAGACGCGCTTCTACGAGTATCACGGCGAAACGCGCGACGACCTGTACATGACCAAGGAAAAGCTGCTGGCGGTCGGGGACAGGTTCGAGCAGCAGATCGCCGCCGATCGGGCGCAGCAAGCCAAGTACCGCTGAGGAACCGACCCGAATGAGTTTCGAACAACTGCTTTTCTACGCCTTCTCTTCGGTGCTGGTCTTCGCCGCGGGTATGGTCATCACCGTGCGTAACCCGGTGCATGCGGCGCTGTCGCTGGTGCTGGCCTTCGTGGCGAGCGCCGGGCTCTGGCTCATGCTCGAAGCGGAATTCCTCGCCATCGCCCTGGTGCTGGTGTACGTGGGCGCGGTCATGGTGCTGTTCCTGTTCGTGGTCATGATGCTCGACATCGACCTGGCGGTGCTGCGCCAGGGCTTCGCGCGCTATCTGCCCATCGGCGCGCTGGTGGCGGTGATGGTGATCGGCATCATGGCCTTCGTCATCGGCGGCGGCTGGTTCGGGCTGGAGGCGACCGGCGAGCCGGCGCGTCACGCCGCCGATTACAGCAACACCCGCGAGCTTGGCTCGCTGCTCTACACCACCTACGTCTTTCCCTTCGAGGTTGCGGCGGTGATCCTGCTGGTCGCCATCGTGGCGGCCATCGTGCTGACCCTGCGCCGCCGCCCCGACAGCAAGCACCAGCACGTCTCGCAGCAGGTGGCCGTGCGCCGCGAGGAACGCGTGCGCCTGGTGCAAATGAATCCGGAGGAGCGCCGCTGAGCGACACGCCATGGTAGAGCTTTCCGATTATCTCATCGTCGGCGCCATCCTCTTCTGCCTGAGCATGGCCGGCGTCTTCATGAATCGTAAGAGCGTCATCATCCTGCTCATGTGCGTAGAACTGATGCTGCTGGCGGTGAACATGAACTTCATCGCCTTCTCGCACTTCCTCAACGATGCGGCGGGGCAGGTGTTCGTGTTCTTCATCCTTACCGTTGCTGCGGCGGAAGCGGCCATCGGTCTTGCCATCCTCGTGCTGCTGTTCCGTAACCGCCGGAGCATCAACGTGGACGATATTGGAACCCTGAGGGGCTGACGCATGCTGGAGAAGCTCAACCTTGCCATCGTGCTCGCGCCGCTCCTCGGTGCGATTGTCGCCGGGTTGTTCGGCAAGGCGGTGGGCCGCACCTGGTCTCACCGCGCCGCGATACTCGGCGTCGCCATCGCCTTCATCGGTTCGGCCGTGGTGTTCTGGCAGATCGCCGTCATGGGCGGCGACCCCATCAACCAGAGCGTCTACACCTGGGCGGTCAGCGACGGCGTACGCTTCGAGGTAGGCTTCCTGGTGGACAAGCTCACCGCCATGATGATGGTGGTGGTGACCTTCGTGTCGTTGATGGTGCACATCTACACCATCGGCTACATGCACGACGACCCGGGCTACCAGCGCTTCTTCAGCTACATCTCCCTGTTCACCTTCTCCATGCTCATGCTGGTGATGGCGAACAACTTCATGCAGCTCTTCTTCGGCTGGGAGGCGGTGGGTCTGGTGTCCTACCTGCTCATCGGTTTCTGGTACACCCGCGAGAGCGCCATCTACGCCAACCTGAAGGCCTTCCTGGTCAACCGCGTGGGCGACTTCGGCTTCGTGCTCGGCATCGGCGCCGTGCTGTTCTATTTCAACACCCTGGATTACAACTCGGTGTTCGCGACCGCCGAACTGCACAAGGACCTGACCATCCAGATCCTCCCGGGCGCCGAATGGAATGCCATGACGGTGATCTGCCTGCTGCTGTTCGTGGGCGCCATGGGCAAGTCCGCCCAGTGGCCGCTGCACGTCTGGCTGCCCGATTCCATGGAAGGTCCCACGCCGATCTCCGCCCTGATCCACGCCGCCACCATGGTGACCGCGGGTATCTTCATGGTGGCGCGCATGTCGCCCCTGTATGAACTGTCCACCACCGCGCTGAGCGTGGTGCTGGTGATCGGCGCCATAACCGCCTTCTTCATGGGCCTGCTCGGCCTCGTGCAGCACGACATCAAGCGCGTGGTGGCCTACTCCACGCTCTCACAGCTCGGTTACATGACCGTGGCCCTGGGCGCCTCGGCCTACGCGGCGGGCATCTTCCACCTCATGACCCATGCCTTCTTCAAGGCCCTGCTGTTCCTGGGCGCCGGCTCGGTGATCGTGGCCATGCACCACGAGCAGGACATGCGTAAGATGGGCGGCCTGCGCAAGTACATGCCCATCACCTGGATGACCGGCCTCATCGGCACCCTGGCGCTCATCGGCTTCCCCGGGTTCGCAGGCTTCTATTCGAAGGACGTGATCATCGAGGCCGTGCGTCATTCCCAGATCCCGGGTGCAGGCTTCGCCTACGTGGCCGTGCTGCTGGGCGTGTTCATCACGGCCCTGTACAGCTTCCGCATGTACTTCCTGGTGTTCCACGGCAAGGAGCGCATGGACCATCACACCAAGGAACATCTGCATGAGTCCCCCTGGGTGATTACCGTGCCGCTGGTGGCGCTCGCCATCCCGTCCGTGCTGGCAGGCGCCATGTACGCCGGCGACATGGCCTTCGGCGATTTCTTCGCCGGCGCCATCACGGTGCTGCCCGAGCACGACGTGCTGGGCCAGTTGGCGCAGGACTATCACGGCTGGTTCGCCATGGCCCTGCACGGCCTCATGGCGCCGCCGGTGTGGCTGGCGGCGGCCGGCGTGTTCGTGGCCTGGTATCTGTACATCCGCCGTCCGGAGCTGCCGGCGAAAATCGCGGCGCGTTTCCGCACCATCCATCGCGTGCTGGAAAACAAGTACGGCTTCGATCAGTTCAATGACTGGTTCTTCGCCGGCGGCAGCCGCGGCCTCGGCCGCCTGCTGTGGCGCGCCGGCGACGTGACCCTCATCGACGGGCTCATGGTGAACGGCACGGCGCGCGTGATCGGCTGGACGGCGGCGGTGACCCGCTGGGTGCAGTCCGGTTACCTGTACCACTATGCCTTCGCGATGATCGTGGGGCTGTTGCTTCTCTTCGGTTTGTTCGTGCTCGGCTGAACACGAGAACGATAAGGATCTGGCTGCATGTTTTCCGAACTGCCTTTACTCAGCCTCGTGATCTGGGTGCCCATCATCGGCGGCGCGCTGGTGCTCGCCATCGGCGATCAACGCGCTGAGACCGCAAAAATGGCCGCCCTGCTGGTCGCGTTCCTCACGCTGGTGCTGTCGATTCCGCTCTTCACCGGATTCGCCATCGACACCGCCGACATGCAGTTCGTCGAACTCCATCCCTGGATCGAGACTTTCGGCATCAACTACCACCTGGGCGTGGACGGCATCGCCATGCCGCTCATCGTGCTCACCACGTTCACCACCGTGCTGGTGGTGATCGCCGGCTGGGAGGTGATCAAGCAGCGGCCTTCCCAGTACATGGCGGCCTTCCTGGTGATGGAAGGCCTCATCAACGGCGTGTTCGCCGCCCTCGACGCCGCGCTGTTCTACGTGTTCTGGGAAGCCATGCTCATCCCGATGTTCATCATCATCGGCATGTGGGGCGGGCCCAACCGCGTCTACGCGACCATCAAGTTCTTCCTGTACACCTTCTTCGGCTCGGTGTTCATGCTGGTGGCGCTGCTGTACCTGTACGTGCAGGCAGGCAGCTTCGCCATACTGGATTTCCATGCGGTCAACATCGGCATGACCGCGCAGATCCTCATCTTCCTGGCCTTCCTGGTGGCGTTCGCGGTCAAGGTGCCCATGTTCCCGGTACACACCTGGCTGCCCGATGCCCACGTGGAGGCGCCCACGGGCGGCTCTGTGATCCTGGCGGCCATCATGCTCAAGGT
Organism: Thiohalomonadaceae bacterium; assembly: GCA_050179875.1. GTDB lineage: Bacteria > Pseudomonadota > Gammaproteobacteria > Thiohalomonadales > Thiohalomonadaceae > JALOAT01. The sequence goes on along the minus strand of JBFXES010000015.1, from coordinate 1,748 downwards.
AGGCGCCTACGGCTTCCTGCGCTTCTCCCTGCCCATCGCGCCCGACGCGAGCCACGCCCTGGACTGGCTGATGATCGGCCTCTCGCTCGTCGCCGTGGTGTACATCGGCTTCGTGGCCCTGATTCAGCAGGACATGAAGAAGCTGATCGCCTATTCGTCCATCGCGCACATGGGCTTCGTCACCCTGGGCTTTTTCCTGGCCTGGGCCATCGCCGAGAACACCGGCAGCTACACCGGCGCGGCGCTCGGCATCGAGGGCGGCATGGTGCAGATGGTCTCCCATGGCCTGGTGTCGGGCGCCATGTTCCTGTGCGTGGGCGTGCTCTATGACCGCCTGCACAGCCGCCTCATCGCCGACTACGGCGGCGTGGCCAACGTGATGCCGGTGTTCGCCGCCTTCATGGTGCTGTTCGCCATGGCCAATGCCGGCCTGCCGGGCACTTCCGGCTTCGTGGGCGAGTTCATGGTGATCCTGAGCGCCTTCAAGGCGGACTTCTGGTACGCCTTCCTGGCCGCCACCACCTTGATCATCGGCGCGGCTTACACCCTGTGGATGGTGAAGCGCGTGGTGTTCGGCCCCGTGACCAGCGAGGCGGTGCAGGCGCTGAAGGATGTGAATCCGCGTGAGTTCCTGTTCCTGGCGGTGCTGGCCGTGGGCGTGCTGTTGCTCGGCCTGTGGCCCAATCCGCTGCTCGAAGTGATGCACGTCTCGGTGCAGAACCTGGTCGAGCACATCGCCGTATCCAAGATCTGACGGGAAGAGTCGATGAACTTCGAAATGTCGCAGCTTCTGCCGGTGCTACCGGAAGTCTTCGTGCTTGCGATGGCATGCGCCATCCTGCTCATCGATCCCTTCCTTTCCGAGGCGCGCCGCAGCGTGAGCTTCGTGCTGGCCCTGGGCACCCTGGCAGGCGCCTTCCTGCTCACCGTCGGTATCCGCGGCGAAGCCGATCAGATCGTCTTCTCGGGAACCTTCGTGCTCGACGGCATGGCGGTGCTGCTGAAGCTGGCGTCCTACATCGCCGTGGCGGTGGCCTTCGTCTATGCCCCGGCCTACCTGAGGGAACGCGAGATGCTGCGTGGCGAGTACTTCGTGCTGGGCCTGCTCGGTCTGCTCGGCATGATGGTGCTCATCTCGGCCCATAGCCTGCTCACGGTGTATCTGGGCCTCGAACTCATGTCGCTGTCGCTGTACGCCATGGTGGCCATGCAGCGCGACTCCGTGGTGGCCTCGGAAGCGGCCATGAAGTACTTCGTCCTGGGCGCCATGGCTTCGGCCATGCTGTTGTACGGCATGTCCATGCTGTACGGCATCACGGGCTCCCTCGACCTGGCCGAGATTCACGCGGCCATCGCCGCCGGCACGGCGCAGCCGCTGGTCCTGGCATTCGCGGTGGTGTTCATCGTCATCGGCGTGGCCTTCAAGCTGGGCGCGGTGCCGTTCCACATGTGGGTACCCGACGTCTACCACGGCGCGCCCACGGCCGTTACGGTGTACATCAGCACGGCGCCCAAGCTCGCCGCGTTCGCCATGCTCGTGCGCCTGCTGGTGGACGGCCTCGGCGGCGTCCACAGCGACTGGCAGGAAATCCTCATCATGCTGAGCGTGCTGTCGCTGGCGGTGGGCAACATCATCGCCATCGCACAGACCAACCTCAAGCGCATGCTGGCCTACTCGGCCATTTCGCACGTGGCCTTCATGCTGCTGGGCGTGCTGGCGGGCACGGAAGAGGGCTATGCCGCGGGCC
>JBFXES010000014.1:0-33899 GCA_050179875.1 Thiohalomonadaceae bacterium | reverse complement strand
TGAAGCCGGCGCTGATGCCGCCCGTGGAACTCATCGTCGGACTGGGCAACCCCGGTCCCGAATACGAGCTCACGCGGCACAACGCCGGCTTCTGGTTGGTGGACGCCCTCGCCCGGCGCGAGGGCGCCCACTTCCGCCACGAAGGCAAGTTTCAGGGCGAAGTGGCCAAGGTCCGGTTCGACGGCCGCGAGATCTGGCTGCTCAAGCCCATGACCTACATGAACCGCAGCGGCCAGGCCACCGCCGCGCTCGCCCGGTTCTACAAGATCCCCCCCGAAGCCATCCTCATCGTCCATGACGAACTGGACCTGCCGCCCGGCCAGGCGCGCCTGAAACAAGGCGGCGGCCACGGCGGTCATAACGGATTGCGGGACCTCGTCGCCCAACTCGGCACCAACTGCTTCCAGCGCCTGCGCCTCGGCATCGGCCACCCGGGCGACGCCAAACAGGTCACTGGCTACGTCCTCGGCAAACCGCCCGCCGCTGACCGCGAGCTCATCGAAAGCGCCGTGGACCAGGCCCTGGACGTCCTCCCCCTGGTCGTCGCCGGCGAACTCCAGAAGGCCATGAACCGGCTGCATTCTGGATAGTGTTGAAAGGCAAAAAGCTTTTAACACGGGGGACACGGGGAACACGGGGAAGACTAAAGGAGGGGGTCATGGCAAAGGACTGCGATGCCTGGATCATTGATGGGGTGCTTACGGCGGCGACGCGGGTGCACACCGAACTGGGACCGGGCCTGCTTGAATCCGTATACGAGCGGGCTTTGGCACTGGAGCTTGAGGCGGCAGGTCTTCGAGCGGCTAGCCAAGTGCCGGTACCGGTGATTTATCGGGGCCAGGATGTGGGCGTGGTATTTCGCGCCGACCTGGTTGTTGAGGACCAACTGTTGTTGGAACTCAAATGTGTGGAGCAACTGTCTGCGCTGCATGTGGCTCAGACTGTTACCTACCTGAAACTTCTGGGCCTCAAACGAGGGTTCTTGATCAACTTCAACACACGGCTGTTGAAACACGGTATCCGGCGGGTTTCCTTCTAGACCCCCGTGTTCCCCGTGTTCCCCGTGTTAGGGCTTTTCTCTTATGGGTATTCAGTGCGGCATCGTCGGCTTGCCTAACGTCGGCAAATCCACCCTTTTCAACGCGCTCACCAAGGCGGGCATCGAGGCGGCGAATTATCCGTTCTGCACCATCGAGCCCAACGTGGGCGTGGTGCCGGTGCCGGATCCGCGCCTCGAAGCGTTGTCGGAGATCGTGAAGCCCCAGCGGGTGCAGCACGCGACCATGGACTTCGTGGACATCGCGGGCCTGGTGGCGGGCGCGTCCAAGGGTGAGGGCCTGGGCAACAAGTTCCTGGCCAACATCCGCGAGACCGATGCCATTGCCCACGTGGTGCGCTGCTTCGAGGACGAGAACGTGGTGCACGTGGCCAACAAGGTCGATCCGCTGCACGACATCGAGGTGATCAACACCGAGCTGGCCCTGGCCGATCTGGAATCCGTGGACAAGGCGCTCAACCGTGTCTCCAAGGCCGCCAAGACCGGCGACAAGGAGGCCAAGGCCAAGATGGCCCTGCTCGAACGCGTGAAGGCCCACCTGGACGAGGCCAGGCCCGTGCGCGCCCTCGGCCTGTCGGTGGAAGAGCTGAAGCTCATCTACGACCTGCACCTGCTCACCGTAAAGCCCACCATGTACATCGCCAACGTGGCGGAAGACGGTTTCGAGAACAACCCGCACCTGGAAGCGGTGCGCAAGCACGCCGCTGCCGAAGGCGCCGAGGTGGTGCCCGTGTGCGCCGCCATCGAATCCGAACTGGTGGACATGGACGACGCGGAAAAAATGGAATTCCTCAAGGAACTCGGCTACGACGAGCCCGGCCTCAACCGCGTGATCCGTGCCGGCTACAAGCTGCTCGGCCTGCAGACCTATTTCACCGCCGGCGTGAAGGAAGTGCGCGCCTGGACCATCCCGGTGGGCGCCACCGCACCCCAGGCCGCGGGCGTGATCCACACCGACTTCGAGCGCGGCTTCATCCGCGCCGAAGTCATCGCCTACGAAGACTTCATCAAGTACAAGGGCGAAGCCGGCGCCCGCGAAGCCGGCAAGATGCGCCTGGAAGGCAAGGACTACATCGTCCAGGACGGCGACGTCATGCACTTCCGCTTCAACGTCTAAGAGAAAAGCGATTAACCACGGAGGCCACGGAGGTCACGGAGAAGAACAAGGGACCAGTGGGGTCAGAGTCGTTTGAAATTCCAGGGCGACCGGCAATCGAGACTGAGTCTTGATTGTCGGTTCCCCCGGAGTATTCCTTCCTTCGCTCTTGGTGTTCAGCCTGTCTGGACGCTCTCCCCGCTGGTTTCGGTCATCGGTTGATCAGCATCAACGTCCCCGCCGACACTGTGCGTCCATAATGCGCCGTGTAGCGAGGGTAACGATATGCCTCCGAACACTGCCGCCGCGCGGCGGCTCGGGCTTGCGACGTGAAACGGCTGCGCATCTGGGTGGGTCTGTTGGCCGCCATGCTGGCGGCGGGCCCCGGTTATTGCCTGACGCCGCTGCAGCCGCTCATCGATGCCACGCCCACGGGCGGCGTGCTGCAACCCCCAGCCGGGATCTATGCCGGACCGGCGCTCATCTCTCGACCCATCACGCTGGACGGGAACGGCGCCGTCGTCATCGACGGCGGCGGACACGGTACCGTGCTGACCGTGCAGGCGGACGGCGCGACCGTGCGGGGCGTGCGCCTGACCAACTCGGGAAGCTCCCATGACAGCGTCGATGCGGGCCTGCTGGTCGAGGCCGACGACGTGCGCATCGAAAACAACACCATTGACGACGCCCTGTTCGGCATCCATCTCCGGCAGGCGAACCGCAACACCCTGCGCGGCAACCGCATCGCGTCCAAGCCCACCGGCATCAACCTGCGAGGTGACGGGATCCGGCTCTGGTACAGCCAGGACAACCTCATCGAAGGCAACGAAGTCACGCAGGTGCGCGACCTGAGCCTCACCAATTCCAGCGGCAACAGCATCGTGGGCAATACGGTGCGCGGCAGTCGCTCCGGCCTGAACGTGGTGTTCTCGCCGCGCAACGTCATCGAGCGCAACACCCTGGATCGCAACGCCGCAGGAATCGTGGTGCTCTACTCCGATGAACTCGTCATCCGCGCCAACCGCATACAACACAGCCTGGACGCCACCGGACAGGCCCTCGCCTTCAAGGACAGCAGCCAGATTATGGTGGAGGCTAATGATGTGGTTCACTGCTCGACGGGCTTCCAGGCGAACGCCCCGAGTTCCCCGGAGAACATCATCCACCTGCGCGGCAACCGCTTCGCCCACAACATCACCGGCCTGTACTTCTACGGCGAAAACGGCGGACACCTGATTCACGACAACCGCTTCGAAAAGAACCTGGTGCCGGTGGCCGTGAGCGGCTTCATGAGCGCACGGGGCAACGACTGGCGCGGCAATTACTGGGACGACTACGAAGGGTTCGACCGCGACGGCGACGGTATCGGTGATACGCCGCACGAGCGCTATGCCTTCGCCGACCGCATATGGATGGAAATACCCATGGCGACCTTCTTCCGCAAGTCGCCGGCCTTCGAGTTGCTGGACTTCCTGGAGCAACTCGCGCCCTTCTCGTTGCCTGAACTCATTCTGCGCGACCCTGCGCCGCGCATGCACTGAACCTCAGCGACTGCCGTAGGTCACGTTGGCGCGCAGCGCCTACGTGACAACCCCGGCGTCAAAAGACCCGCCCCACGTCTGCCTCTTGTTTCACCTCGCCGCCCTGCACAATTCAACTTCCATCCGGGCAAGCCGCGACATGATCCCCCGCTTGCGGGCCAGCGGCCACCATTCGTAGAGGAAGATCTCCATGGGCCGCCACATGGCGACCCAACCGCCGATGATCAGGCTCTCGCTGGCGAATTCGATGAGCGGATGGTCGGCCGCGATCCCGCTCACGAAACGCGCGCCCAGCAGACACCCGCCCAGGAACAACAGCCCGATCAGCAGGCTGAGCCGGCCTTCGCGCATGAGTTGGGAAAACTCGCGCGCGACCACCTGGGTGCGATAGGCAAAAAAGTTTCTTACCGCGGCGGCCACGCGTTCCTGCACCGCCGGATCATCCTCGTATTCGTCCAGATGAATCACCAGCCGGAATTCACCCGTGCGTGGCAGTTCGCGCGCCCAGCCCACGATGAACTCCTCCGCGTCCTGATCCAGATCGCGCACCATGAATGGCGACGGATCCAGGGAGTTGAACAACTGCTGGACCTGATGCAGGTGGACCTCCATGGCATGTTCTGTGCGTTTCATGCTTCGGCTTTCAACGAATGTTCGGGCAAGGGTTCAGGGTCACGCGGCAGGTGCCAGGCGACGATCGCCGTGGCCACCATGACCAGCAGACCCAACACGTAAATGGACAACACCGGATCGGCGCCCAAGGCGACTGACAAGGTGTACAGGCCGGTACCCACCAGCATGGCGAGGTTCTCGAAAAAGTTCTGCACCGCCACCGCCGCGCCGGTGCCGATGGTGCGGTGTCCCAGGTCCTGGAGGGCTGCATTGATGGGCACCACGAACACGCCGCCCAACAGGCCGATGAGGAACAGTACCAGTTTCGCCCCCAGCGGATCGGTGACCGTGCCCAGCAGGATGATCGCCGCGCCCATCAGGTAGGCCGCCATGCGCGCGCGGCGCAGGCGCTCGATGGGAATCAGCCAGGGCACGACGAAGGCGCCGGCGGCAATGCCCAGGGCGATGAACACCGTCAGGTTGGCGATCTCCGCGGTGCTGGCGGTGAGCAGCACGACAGGTGCCCACACCACCAGCATGACGCGCAATACCACGGCCGCGGCCCAGAAGATGCTCGCACCCAGCATGGAAAAGCGCGCCCGGCTGGTGATGAAGAAGCCCTCCATCATGTTGACGAATTCGCCGATGGCGGGGCGTGATGCGCCCGCGCGTTCCACCCCTGTGCGTGGGATCAGCATCGTGCCCACCAGTGACGCCAGATAGGCGCCGGCCACCATCGCCAGTGCGAGCGAGGTGGATTGATCGGCCACCTGCGCGCCAATGACCGCACCGAGCACGATGGCCACGATGGTGGAGCCCTCGATGAGGCCATTGGCCTGCACCAGCCGCTCGTGGCCCACCAACTCGGGCAGGATGCCGTACTTGGCCGGGCCGTATACCGCCGCGCCCACGCCAACCAGCGCATAGGCGAGCAGCGGCTCCACACCCACGAACAACAGCGCCGCACCGGCCGCCTTTAGCCCGTTGCCGATCATCAGTACCCGGCCCTTTACATGGCGATCCGCGAAGCGGCCCACCCACGGCGCCAGCACCACGAAGGCGAGCAGGAAGGCGCCCTGCAGGGCGGGTTTGTACCAGCTTGCTGTCTCGGCGGCCTGCATGAGCATGGCGAACACTGTGAACAGGATGGCGTTGTCCGCGAACGCCGACAGGAACTGCACCACCAGCAGCGTGTAGACGTTCTTCATGCGGCGATCTCCAGCTCGCGGCGCACCAGTGACTGCACGCCGGGGTAGTCGATCTTGCCCGTGCCGAGCACCGGCAACTGTTTCATGCTCAGGATGCGCCGCGGCACGTTGATCTCGCCGATGCCCAATTCCCGCGCCTTGGCCGCGAGCGTTGCGCGGTCGGCGCCCGGCTGATCGGTCACCAGTACCAGTTGCTCGCCCTTCTGCGCGTCGGGCACGGCCACTACCGCGTGCAAGCGCCCCGGCCAGGTCTGCGCCGCCAGTTCCTCCGCCGCAGCGAGGGACACCATCTCGCCGCCGATCTTCGCGAAGCGCTTGGCGCGACCCTGGATACGGATGAAGCCTTCCTCGTCGATGCTCACGATGTCTCCGGTGTCGTACCAGCCCGGGCCCGCCTCGGTTTGCGGCGGCACCAGCACGCCGGGCCGTTCGGCGAGCAGGTAGCCGAGCATCACGTTGGGACCGCGCACGGAAAGTTTTCCGCCGTCGCTCACGCCCGGCACGGGATCGAGACGGGCCTCGATGCCCGGCAGCAGCCGGCCTACCGTACCCGGACGGTTTTCCATGGGCGTGTTGGTGGCGAGCGCCGGCGAGGTCTCTGTGGCGCCGTAACCCTCGAAAATGCGCACGCCGAATCTCTCCGCCCACACCCGGCGCGTCTCCTCCTGGAGTTTTTCTGCGCCGGAGAACACGTAGCGCACGCTGTAGAAATCATACGGGTGGGCGAAACGCGCATAGCCCGCGAGGAAGGTGTTGGTGCCGAACAGGATGGTGGCGTTCACGTCATAGGCCATCTCCGGCACGATGCGGTAGTGCAGCGGCGAGGGATAGAAGAAGGTGCGGATGCCCGAGAACAGCGGCAGCAGCGTGGCCGCGGTGAGACCGAATGAATGGAACAGGGGCAGGGCGTTGAGGATCACGTCCTGGGCGCTGAAGTCCACCCGCGCCGCCAGCTGCGCGCGATTGGCGAGCAGATTGGTGTGCGACAGCACCACACCCTTCGGCGCACCTTCGGAACCGGAGGTGAACAACACCACCGCAGGTGCGGAGGGCGCGGGGGCGCCGGAGGTGAGCTTGTACGCCCACGACCCCAGGTGCGACAACGCGAGACCGGCGAGGCGATCGAACAGCCCCATGCGACCCGCCACATCCTCCAGATAAACGATGGCCGTATCCTGCGCCAGTTCCTCCATCATGCCGCTGAGGCGCGCCGCCTCGATGAACTTGCGGGAGGTGATCACCGAACGCAGCTGCGCGGTGCGGCAGGCCGAGCGCATGCCCGCCACGCCCACGGTGTAATTGAGCATGGCCGGCGCGCGCCCATAGGCGTGCAGCGCCATGAAGGTCACCACGGTGCTCGCCATGTTGGGGAGCAGCACGCCCACGCGCCCGCCTTGTGCAGCCAGCGTCCTGAGGCGCCGACCCAGGGCATAGGCGCCGGCCACCACGCGGTTGTAACTGACGGGGCGACGGTTGATGTCGTCGAGGATGCGATGGTTGCCGCCATGCACGCGGCGCGCGTCCAGCAAGGCCTGGAACAGGGTGCGCTGGTAATCGCCGGTCTCGAACATCATCTCGGTCATGATGTCGTACAGGCGCTTGCCTGCCAGCTTGCGACGCTCGCGGCCGCGCACCTCCGCCGGTGCGCTCAGCGTGCGCGGCGGCAGGATCGTGAGCCGGATCTTCGGAAACCAGCGCAGGCGCAACCGGCCTTTCATGCGCGAGAAGGGCGTGTAGAGCGCGCCGTCGATGCGAATGGGCACCAGCTGCGCGCCCGAATGGTCCGCCACCATGCCGGTGCCGTCGTACACCTTCATCAGCGATCCCGTGACCGTGATGCGCCCTTCCGGGAAGATCACCGCGCGCCTGTCCTCACGCAGATACCTGATGAGCGACTTGGCCGACAGCGGATTGGTCGGGTCCATGGGGAAAATGCGCGTGAGGGCGAGGAAGGGCCGGAACCATGGATTGCGCGCCACCCAGGTGTTCACGGCGAAGGTGATCTCGCCGGGCAGAAAGGCCACCAGCAGCACCGCATCGAGAAATGAGGTGTGGTTCGCCACGATGAGCGCGCGCGGCCCGGCCTTCTCCAGATTTTCCAGGCCGTGCACTTCCACGCGGTAAAGGAACTTCAACAGGGTGCGCAACGCGCGCTTGAGCCAGTCCATCGGTGTGTCCTTCGTTCTTTCGAGAAAAAATCCTTCAACACAGAGCCGCAGAGATACAGAGAACACGGAGCATCGAATTTCTCTGTGTTCTCTGCGTCTCTGTGTTCGTCCGTTCTCTTATCCAAACCCCTGCAGGAAGCGCCGGATCAGCACCTCCACCAGCTCGTGGGCCGAGTCCTCGCCGGCCACGTTCAGCTTGTTGGTGAGCTTGAGCATGCAGATGCCGTGCACCGCACCCCACAACACGCGCGCGGCCTGGGCCACTTCGCGGCGCGGGTGGCGCTGCGCCAGCGGCTTCACCGATTCCTCCACCAGGCTGAAGAGGCGTTCCACCTTGGCCTGGTAGACCGCAGGCACCTTTTCGCCCTCGGGCAGTACATGCTCGTAAATCATCCCCCAGCGCTTCGGCTGCTCCAGGGCGAAGTCTATGTAGGCGCGGGCCAAGGCCGACACGCAGTCGTAAGGCGAGCTACACCCGGCCATGGCCGCCGACATGCGCTCATACAGCGCATCCAGCGTGCGGCCGTTCACCTGGAAAATGAGGTCTTCGAGCTTGTCGAACACCAGATAAAGCGTGCCCACCGTATACCCAATCTCGGCCGCCACCTTCCGCGCCGACAGGCCCTGGTAACCCTCCAGACCCACGATGCGCTCCGCGGCCTGGATCGCCATTTCCTGAATCTCGTCCCGGGTGTGGTCGCTGCGTCTTGCCATGTTCGTTCTCCTTGGGGACGGAGTGTATGCTGAAAATGAACGGCGTTCAATAAGGCCGTGCAAGGCGCCATGGATTTCCCTCAGCGGCAGGCATCCGTGTGGCAGCGAGCGCCCGGCACCGGTGATTCCGGGCGGGCGATGCCGGTAATTACTGATTCACCGGAGATGCCGGATCGAACAGGAACGCCAGCAGGTGGCCAATCTGTTCTTCAGAGAGAAGATTCTTGTACCCGAAACGCGGCATGGCGCTGCAGGGGAAGGTCGCATGCGGGTTGTAGATCATCTCGAAGGCGAACCGGATTGAAGCCTCGTTATTGCCGCGCGTTTTCCCATATCCACGCAGGTCCGGGCCGATGGTGCCGCCGGTGCGGTCCGAGCTCATTTCGTGGCAGTTGTAACAGTTGCCGCCCGGTTCCCTGGTTCCGTGGTCGTCGCTCTGTTGTCCGATGCGGTAGCCAAAACCGGACCAGGCCAGTTCGGCGCCCTTCTTCCAGTCACCGAGCCGGATCCCCATTTCCGGATATCCGATGGTGTTTCGCGCCTCGGCGGCGATCTTGGCAAGAGTCTCCACATCGGGCATGGAGCCACCGATGACGCTGCATGCTTTTTGTGTCTCGTCCTGCGTCATGCGGGAGCGGGCATTTCCACCTTCCTGGACCTTCTGTTCAAGCGCGAAACTGTCCGCCTCGAAGATGAGGTATTCGGCCATGCGTTCGGCGCTCATCTTCGTGTAGTCCGGCTGGCCGTCGCCAGCATTTGCCGCGGATACGGTGATCGCCAGCAGCACAACTCCCAGCGCAAGAGAACGTTTGTTCTTGTTTTTCATGAGTGACTCTCCCCGGTCGGCGCAATCAACGTTTCATGTCGGGCAGGATGGCCGGCTGACCGCGCGCAGCGGCAGTCCAGTATGAAATCAGGGCGATGGAAGCATCGGACCTTGGCTTCAGGCCGGCGTGGCGCATCTGGAAAACGCAGTCAAGAAGACGATGCTGGCTACCAAGCACCTGGTCCGGACCTACGCGCAACGATGGCCAGGAGACGGCCTTGGTCCATTCCTCCGGTTTGTTCTTGTCCGGCAGAACCGAAGCGCGGATGCGCTTGCCCGTGCTGTTGTGGCAAACCGCGCAGCTCATGTCGTAGGCGCCGGCACGACGGTAAAAAAGCACTTCGCCGGCAGCGTGCATGGCGCGTTCCAGGGGGTGTTCCAGCGGCGGATTCCACTTCATGCCGTTGGACTGCGCCGCGATATAGGTTTGCAGCTTCATCTGGACCGAACCGGGGCGGGTGCTGATTTCCGGGCTGTCATCGGTGTAGCCCTGGATGGTCTTCATGCAGTGGATCAGCCGGGACTCGAGATCCATGACCTTGCCGGTGTCGCTGAAGTAACGCGGCATTTCCACATAAGCGCCTTTCAGTTGACCCGGTCCCTTGCCGAAATCGCAGCTCTCCAGGGATTTCCGGTTCGGTCCGCCCGGCTTGTGGAACAGTTCCATGCCTTCTTCCACCGTCCATATGGCGGAACTGTCCGGCATCATCATGAGGTTCTGTTCGCTCTGGGTGAGATAGCGCGAATCGTATTGCTCGATGAGCGCGATCAGGACATCGATGGGCTCTTGTATCGACTCGGCCAAGGTGACGCCGACCGGCAGCAGGCCCAGGAGACCGGTCAGCAACGGAACGGCACAGGCGGTTCTTTTTGTCAGGCGCACGCGCATGTAAACCTCCTCGAACGGGATTTTCATAGCTGGAAAGGCGGGGCTACCGGCGCGGGGAAAGACAGGGCGCCGGGTCAATCCGACAGTGCACCGCTTTCACGACAGGCATCCCACCGGTAGGGTTTGCTGAGGGCCAGTCTCGGGGGGTCGCGGTGTGACGGCGAGCGAGCGAAAGGGCCGCACCGTTTTGGTCGGGGCCGCGGGGAACGACCGCCGTGATGCGGAGACATCAAAGGAAGGGGAGCGCACTCAACGGTGCGTAACACGAGAACTGCAGACACTCACGCTCTCCATGCGAGTTGTTATTCCTGCCGAAGGTACGAAACGTGGCCTCAGGCGGACAATCGGCAAAAAACCAATCGTTGGTCAATGCTTCACGCTGCGCATCCCGGGTCAGTGAACGAAATCTTTGACATCTCCATGGGCGAAGGGCGGAGATGTAGACAGATCGCGACACGATGGGCATGCCTGAGGAGCGAGTTCTGTCCGAGGACCCTGTTGAATTGAACGGCGCTGGGGAACAGCCCGGCGCCGCGCCTGCGGCGGCGCGGTGCCGGGGCGTCCCCCTCTCAGCCCAGCAGGCTGCGCAGCATCCAAGCGGTCTTTTCGTGCACCTGCATGCGTTGGGTGAGCAGGTCGGCGGTGGGTTCGTCATGCGCCTCATCCACCAGCGGGAAGATGGAACGCGCGGTGCGCACGACGGCCTCTTGATCCTTGACCAGCTGACGAATCATGTCTTCGGCGGTGGGAACGCCTGTCTCTTCATTAATCGACGTGAGTTCGGCGAATTGCTTGTAGCTGCCCGGCGCAGGCATGCCCAAGGCACGGATGCGCTCGGCGATGAGGTCCACGGCCAGGGCCAGTTCGTTGTACTGCGCCTCGAACATCAGGTGCAGGGTGTTGAACATGGGACCGGTGACGTTCCAGTGGAAGTTGTGAGTCTTGAGGTAGAGGGTGTAGGTATCCGCAAGCAGCCGCGACAGACCCGCGCCGATGGCTTCGCGCTGCTGGTCGGGGATGCCGATGTCGATGGTGTTCATGGCGTTCTCCTTGTTCTTTATCTGACGAGGCTAAGTATCCGGCAGTGGAGGGAAGTGGTAAATCGTTTGTTCCGACCGCATCGATAGACCGAACCTGAAACTGAACCAGTTCGATTGGCAGAACCTATATGACGAATCGGAACAATCGATTTGATGATCAGGGGAGAATAATTATCATTAAGCCGTAAGGCAATTCAAGGAGAGCCGCCATGACCAAGACCATCTCTTTTGCCGTGATGCATTTCGGCGTCGCCTTCAGCGTGGCCTGGGCCTTGAGCGGCGACGTCATCGTGGGCGGCGCCGTTGCACTCGTCGAGCCGGCAGTGAATACGGTCGCCTACCACTTACACGAGAAGGTATGGGCAAGGCGCCACAACCGTGGTCCGGCGCATGCTGTCCCCGAGCCGCTCTCCGCCTGATCGATGTGATCGGATCCGATTGAATCCTGGGGAGGGTTACCGGTTGTTGCGTATGCCTGGCAATCCGTGGGCCGAACGAGCGGGCCTGTGAGGCAGGGCACCTCAGAGGTATCGCGGAAAAAATTTTTCACAGGTATTGAACGCCGTTCATTAACTCTGCTACAAGATAACTGAACGCCGTTCAGTATCGGCGCTGAAAGGTTTTCGGGGCCATTGATGGCCCTTGTTTGGCTCTCGTAATAAACAGTGTTCAATAAAGGAAGGTGCGCTATGACAACGCAACACGTTGAAAGAACATGGAAAAGCCTGGTCCTGGGACTGGTCCTGTTCGCGGGCAGTGCCGAGGCCGCGGGACTGTTGACCCCTGTGGACGGCAGCTTGCCGCCCCTGGACATCCGCGACCACCACGTGGAAGTCACGGTCGAGGACGGCTATGCCATCACCCGCGTGGAACAGGTGTTCCACAACCCCCATGACCGCGACCTGGAGGCCATCTATTCCTTTCCGGTGCCCGAGCGCGGAGCGGTGGCCGAGTTCACCGTGTGGATCGACGGCCGGCCGGTGAACGGCGAAGTGGTGGAGAAACAGCGGGCGCGGGAGATCTATGAGCAGGAAAAACAGGCCGGGCGCGACGTCGGGCTGACGGAAAAGGACAGCTACAAGACCTTCGATATCCACGTGTCGCCGGTGCGCGCGGGCCAGGACACGCGGCTGCGGCTGGTGTACATGCAGCCCGCGCACATCGACAGCAACATCGGCCGTTACGTCTATCCGCTGGAGGAGGGCGGGGTGGACGAGCGGCGGCTTGCGTTCTGGACTGCCAACGAGAAGGTGAGCGGCAGTTTCCGCTTCGATCTGAAGCTGCGCTCCGCCTATCCGGTGGAGGCGGTGATGGTGCCGAACGGCAACGCCGCGGTGAAGCAACTGAATGCGAACGAGTGGCAGGTGACCACGGAAGCCGGCGCACCGGTCGAGGGCGGCGCCGCTCAGGGCGCCGTGTATACCCTCGACAAGGACCTGGTGGTGTACTGGCGTCATCCGGCCAATCTGCCGGGCAGCGTGGACCTGGTGGCGCACAAGCCCGAGGGCGCGAAGGAAGGCACCTTCATGCTGGTGCTCACGCCCGGCGACGACCTCAAGCCCATCACCGAAGGCCGCGACTTCGTGTTCGTGCTGGACATGTCCGGTTCCATGAGCGGGCGCAAGTACGAGACGCTGGCGAAGGGCGTGTCCAAGGCCCTGGCGCGCCTGCGGCCCGTGGACCGCTTCCGCATCGTGCTGTTCAACGAACGTGCGCGTGAACTTACCGGCGGATACGAGTCCGCCACGCCCGAGGCCATCGCCCGCTTCACCCGCGAACTCGTCTCGGTGCAGCCCAACGACGGCACCAATCTCTACGCCGGTCTCGCCGAGGCCATCGATGCGCTGGACGCGGATCGCACCAGCGCCATCGTGCTGGTGACCGACGGCGTGGCCAACGTGGGCGAAACGGCTCAGAAGCGCTTCATCGAACTGGTGAAGAGGAAGGACGTGCGCCTGTACACGTTCATCATGGGCAACAGCGCCAGCCGCCCGTTGCTCGACGCCCTCGTGCGCCACTCCGGTGGCTTCGGTGCCTCGGTGTCCAACGACGACGACATCGTCGGCCACCTGCTCATGGCCGAGAGCAAGGTGAGTCATGAGGCTCTGCACGGTGTGAAGATCGCCATTGACGGCGTGCGCGTGTCCGACCTCACGCCTGCCGACCTGGGCAGTCTGTACCGCGGCCAGCAACTGGTGGTGTTCGGCCATTACACCGGCGGCGGTGAGGCCGACGTGCGGCTCACCGGCAAGATCTCCGGTCAGCCGAAGGAATACCGCACCCGTTTCCACTTCCCGCAAACAGCCACGGAAAATCCCGAGATCGAACGCCTGTGGGCCTACGCGGCGGTCGAGGATCACATGGATGCGATGCGCGACTTCGGCGAAGACGCCGACCGCCGCGCGCAGGTGTTGGAGCTTGGTGTCGAATACGGGTTGGTGACTGAATACACGAGCATGCTGGTGCTGCGCGAGGAGCAATTCGCGGCCCACGGCATCGACCGGAAGAACCGCGACCGCCTGGCCAACGAACACCAGGCCCAGCAACAGCGTGCGGCCCAGGCGCCGACCTCACGCCGTGTAGACACCGCTGCGCCCATGTTCAGCGGCAACCGCGCCTGGCTGGGCAGCGGTAGTGGTGGCGGCGGCGCCTTCGACCTCTGGGTGTTGCTGGCCCTGCTGCCCTTCGCCTGGATGTCCGGCCGGCTGGTGAAATCGGAGTGGGACGCCTGAGGGTAAAAAAGATCAACCACGGCGGCCACGGAGAAAGGCAGAATTCCTCCCCTTTCTTCCGTGGTCTCCGCAAGACCAGTGGGGTCAGAGTCATTTGAGACCAGTGGGGTCAGAGTCGTTTGAATTCTCAACCCCACCATTTTTCCGCTCGCGAAAAGCCCCGCTGCGGCGGTCACCTCCCCGCGGCCCCTGGGTTGCTGGTCGCTTCAGGACTTTTTCGATCGCGGTCTTGAACCGTTCATCACCCAGCGGCCAACCACCATTGGTGGCCGTCCGGATGGATGTCAGTGTGTCGTCCTCGAGGTGCGAGCGGAAAAGAGCCCGGTAAGCCGCCTGCCGGTTGTGGCTTTGCTTGCCGAGACTCAAATACAGCGGATGCGGCGTCAGCAACGGGTTCGCCTTCCCCGTGGCGTTCGCTTGATAGCTGGACCACCGATAGGCGCTTGGGCTGTTCACCATGCCTGCGCGAACTGGATTGAGTTCGATGTAGCGTTGGCAGACGAACAGGTACTGCTCGCTGTCGATCAGGACGGATTTGAAGCGTCCCTCCCACAGCGTTCCGCTGCGTTGATACTTGTGATTGATGTACCGGACATACAAGCGGCCGAGCGATTGCATCATGTTGCTGATGCTGTCATCCCGCGACGGCGTGACGAGCAAGTGGACATGGTTGGTCATCAGTACATAGGCGTGGATGGCGCACTCATGTTTTTCGCTTTCCTCGCCAAGCCAGTCCAGATATCGCCAGTAGTCCTTGTCCGCGAAGAATATGGGCGAGCGATTGTTGCCGCGTTGAATGACGTGGTGAGGCTGCCCGGGAAGGATGATTCTTGGTTGTCGTGCCATGGCGCAATCCTTTGCGTTGTGGGTGCCAGTTTACCCCGACCCGGTGGGCTATTTCACCGCCGTTTTTCAATTTACTCTGACCCCACTGGTCTTTGGTTTTCATAAAAGCGTCACAACAGGGTGTTAGGTTGGTCGGGTAGCTTGGAAGCTCGACCTCGACATGGATGTCTCTTTCTTTCTTCGAAGATGCTCTGATATATGCCGAAGCGCTTTTTTTCTGTTCTTTTGCTGCTCGTTGGCAGCGCTGCTTTTGCCGAGCCGCTGACATTGCGCCTGCAGGGCTCGAATACCATCGGCGCTACGCTGGCGCCGGCGCTGGTCGAGGCGTGGCTGGGGGCGCTGGGGGTCACGGATGTACAGCGCATTCAACTCGCCGCTGAGGAGTTGCGCATCACGGGGCGCTCGGCCGATGGTGAAGCGGTCAAGGTGGATATTCATGCCCACGGTTCCGGTACCGCCTTCGGCGGCCTGGCGGCGGGCACGGCGGATGTCGGCATGGCGTCGCGCCCCATCAAGCATGCCGAGCTGCTCGCGCTGGCTGATTTGGGCGCGCTGGATCGACCGGGTGCGGAGTTCGTGCTCGGGCTCGACGGCATCGCGGTGATCGTTCATCCGTCCAACCCGATCAGCAACCTGGACAAGCACAGCATCGCGCGCCTGTTCTCCGGTGAGATCCGCGATTGGCGCGAACTGGGCGGGTTGCCCGGCGCGGTGCACGTCTATGCCCGCGACCACAAATCGGGCACCTGGGATACCTTCAAATCGCTGGTGCTCGGCAACGTCCCTTTGGTGACCGACGCTATGCGATATGAATCCAGCGAGGCCTTGTCCAACGCCGTCGCGACCGACCCCAATGGCATTGGCTTCATTGGCCTGCCTTACGTACTCCGCGCCAAGGCGCTGGGCGTTTCCGAAAACGACACCCGTCCCATCGTTCCTCAGCCTTTCAGCGTGGCCACCGAGGATTACGCGCTGGCGCGCCGTCTGTTCCTGTATGTGCCGGAAAAGGCGAGCGCCCCGGCGCGGGCCTTCGCGGAATTCGCCGTGAGCCCCGCCGGGCAGGCGCTGGTGACGCGCGAAGGTTTCATCGCGCAGGACATCCTCGAGGGCGATCAGGAACACGCCGCTCAAGCGCCGGCGGAATACGTGGCGTTCACCCGCGGCGCCCGTCGCCTGTCGCTCAATTTCCGTTTTCGGGAGGGCTCGGCCATCCCGGATACCAAGGCCGTGCGCGACATCGGTCGCCTGGTCGCGTATATGAAGAGGCCGGAAAACGACGGCCGCCGTTTGCTGCTCATGGGATTTGCCGACAGCAACGAAGGCATTCCGCTGCACAGTCTGGAACTCTCGGTGCATCGCGTCGACACCGTGGCCGACCTGCTCGTCGCCCGCGGCGTCGGTCCTCTGCGTGTGCGCGGCTACGGCAGCGCCCTCCCGGTCGCCGGCAACGACACGTCTCACGGCCGCCACAAGAACCGCCGCGTGGAGGTCTGGGTGAGGTGACGAGGAGGGAGAAAAAGAGCAACCACGGAGGCCACGGAGCAAAGAAAAGGGGAGAATCGTTGTCAGTGACCGGCATCGCCAGTGGGCCGTGTGCGCAAGGACCAGAACGAAGGAATCGATTCTTCTCCGTGGCCCTCCGTGGCCTCCGTGGTTCCGAGCTTTCTTCTTGCCGTTAAAGCCCGCAGCCGCTTCTGGTATCCTACGGAGCTTTCCCGGACCCCGCATTCGAGGTATTCCGCATGCCTGTCTACCGTTCCCGCACCTCCACTTCAGGCCGCAACATGGCCGGCGCCCGTTCCCTGTGGCGCGCCACGGGCATGAAGGACGAGGACTTCCAGAAGCCCATCATCGCCATCGCCAATTCCTTTACGCAGTTCGTGCCCGGGCACGTGCACCTGAAGGACCTGGGCCAGCTGGTGGCGCGGGAGATCGAGAAGGCGGGCGGTGTGGCCAAGGAGTTCAACACCATCGCCATCGATGACGGCATCGCCATGGGCCACGGCGGCATGCTCTATTCGCTGCCCTCGCGCGAGCTCATCGCCGACGCGGTGGAATACATGGTGAACGCCCACTGCGCCGACGCGCTGGTGTGCATCAGTAACTGCGACAAGATCACCCCGGGCATGCTCAACGCCGCACTGCGCCTGAACATCCCCACCATCTTCGTCTCCGGCGGTCCCATGGAGTCCGGCAAGGCGGTGCTGCACGGCAAGGAGGTCCACCTGGACCTCATCGACGCCATGATCTCCGCGGCCAACCCCAACGAGACCGACGCCGACGTGGCCGCGATGGAACGCTCCGCCTGTCCCACCTGCGGCTCCTGCTCGGGCATGTTCACGGCCAATTCCATGAACTGCCTCACCGAGGCCCTGGGCCTGTCGCTGCCGGGCAACGGTTCGCTGCTGGCCACCCATGCCGATCGCAAGAAACTGTTCCTGGAGGCGGGCCGGCGCATCGTCGAGATCACCAGGCGCTATTACGAGCAGGACGACGAGTCCGTGCTGCCGCGCTCCATCGCCACCATGGCGGCCTTCGAAAACGCCATGAGCCTGGACATCGCCATGGGCGGCTCCACCAACACCATCCTGCACCTGCTGGCGGCGGCCCAGGAGGCGGGCGTGCCCTTCACCATGGCCGACATCGACCGCCTGTCCCGGCGCGTGCCGCACCTGGCCAAGGTGGCGCCGTCCACCCAGCAGTACCACATGGAAGACGTGCACCGCGCCGGCGGCGTCATGGCCATCCTGGGCGAGCTGGCGCGCGGCAATCTGCTGAACCTGGAGGCGTCTACCGTGCACTCGCCCAGCCTCGGCGCGGCGCTGGAAAAATACGACGTGCGCCGCACCCGGGACGAGGCGGTGAAGACCTTCTACCGGGCCGCCCCCGGCAACGTGCCTACCCAGACCGCCTTCAGCCAGGACAAGCGCTGGCCGGAACTGGACCTGGACCGCGCCGGCGGCTGCATCCGCGACCTGGAACACGCCTATTCGAAGGACGGCGGCCTGGCCGTGCTGTACGGCAACATCGCCCTGGACGGCTGCGTAGTGAAGACCGCGGGCGTGGACGAATCCATCCTCAAGTTCTCCGGCCCCGCGCGCATCTTCGAGAGCCAGGAGGCGGCGGTGGAGGCCATCCTGGGCGACAAGGTGAAGGCGGGCGACGTGGTCATCATCCGCTACGAGGGCCCGCGCGGCGGGCCGGGCATGCAGGAGATGCTGTATCCCACCTCGTATCTGAAGTCCAAGGGCCTGGGCAAGGCCTGCGCCCTCATCACCGACGGCCGCTTCTCCGGCGGCACCTCGGGCCTGTCCATCGGCCATGCCTCGCCGGAGGCCGCCGAGGGCGGCGCCATCGGCCTGGTGGAAGAGAACGACCTCATCGAGATCGACATCCCGAACCGCAGCATCCGTGTCGCGGTCTCAGATGAGGAGCTGGCGCGCCGCCGCGCCGCCATGGAGGCCAGGGGGGCCGATGCCTGGAAGCCCGTGAACCGCCAGCGCCAGGTCTCCGCCGCCCTGCGCGCCTACGCCGCCATGACCACCTCCGCCGCCCGCGGCGGCGTGCGCGACGTGAGCCAGCTGGAGCGCAAGCGCTAGGGTGTGCCCTTGTGGGAGCGAGCTTCTGCTCGCGACAGCACGGCGGATGCGGGCCGAAATCGCGAGCAGAAGCTCGCTCCCACAGGCAATATGCACGAGGCCTTCCACCTCTGCGTCTCTGCGTTGAATCCAGTGGCCTTGGACGAAACCATTGCGGCCGGTGGCCGCTCCTACATGCCCTGGTGACAACGCGGTGTCAGGAACGGGTAAGCCCACGATATGCGGGTGGGACAACCCATCGCGGCCTTGGGCCGCTCCTGCCTTGTGACAACACTGTCACAGCCGTGTCATATTCATCGCGTTTACTAACAGGAGAGACCAGCAAGGGAACCTGTTAGATGCCGGCCAGCAACATACTTGTCGTCGAAGATGAAGCCGCCATCCGTGCCATGGTCGCCATGGCGCTGGAGCGGGCGGACTTTGTCGTGCGCGAGGCGGCGGACGCGCACGAGGCCGATCGCGCCATCGCCGACCGCCGACCCGACCTCATCCTGCTCGACTGGATGTTGCCCGGCACCAGCGGCATCGAGCTGGCGCGCCGCCTGCGCCGCGACGAATACACCCGCGACGTGCCCATCATCATGCTCACCGCCCGTGGCGAGGAGGACGATCGCGTGCGCGGCCTGGACGTGGGCTGCGACGACTACATGACCAAGCCGTTCTCACCCCGGGAACTGGTGGCGCGCATCAAGGCGCTGCTGCGCCGCGCCGGCGCGGATGAAGGCGGCGTGCTGGAGGCGGGCGGCCTGCAAATCGACACGCATAGCCATCGCGTCCACGCCAACGGCGCGCCCGTGGAGATGGGCCCCACCGAATTCCGCCTGCTGCATTTCTTCATGTCCCATCCCGAACGCGTCTACAGCCGCGCGCAATTGCTCGACATGGTGTGGGGCCGCGGCGCCTACGTGGAGGAACGCACCGTGGACGTGCATATCCGTCGTTTGCGCAAGGCCCTGGAAACGCACCGGTGCGATCAGCTGGTGCAGACCGTGCGCGGCACGGGCTACCGTTTTTCCACCCAGGGCTAACACGTGTCGGGCCCCTGGTCGGCGGAACTCTGGCGCATCGCGAGCATCGCCTTTTTCAGCCTGCTGGTCGGGCTCGTGTTCGGCCGGCCGGCGCTGTTCGGCGTGCTCGGGCTGTTTGCGTACTTCGGCTGGCATCTGCTCCAACTCTATCGCCTGGAGCGCTGGCTGCGCGTGGGCCGCAAGCTGAATCCGCCGGAAGGCTGGGGCATCTGGGGCGAGGTGTTTCATCACATCTACGCCCTCCAGCAGCGCAACCGGCGCCGCAAACGCCTCCTCGCCGGCATCCTCAGCCAGTACCAGAAGGCCACCGCGGCCATGCCCGACGCCACCGTGGTGCTCGGCCCCAACTGGGAGATCCAGTGGTTCAACGAGGCCGCCATCCAATTGCTCGACTTGCAGTCGGGGCACGACGTGGGCCAGCGCATCGACAACCTGATCCGCGTGCCTGCGTTCGGCATGTTCCTGGCGGACGGCGCCGAGGGAACGCTGGAGATGACCTCGCCGCGCGACCCGCGCCTGACCCTCAGCCTGCGCGTGGTGCCTTATGGCGACGAACAACGCCTACTCATTGCACGCGATGTCAGCGAAAAGCTGCGGCTCGAACAGATGCGACGCGACTTTATCGGCAACGTGTCGCACGAACTGCGCACCCCGCTCACAGTGATTTCAGGGTTCCTGGAAACCCTCGCGGAAGACGACGACGAACATGGTGGTCGCCTGGGGCGGACCCTGGGCCTGATGCGCGAGCAGTCCAGACGCATGCAGCATCTGGTGGAGGATCTGCTGTTGTTGTCCCGCCTGGAAAACGAGCGCCAGACGCCCGAGCGTGAACTGGTCGCGGTGCCGGGCATGCTGACCACCATGCTCGAGGATGCACGCTTGCTGTCGCGCGACAAAGGACACGTCATCGAGTTGGAGTGTGATACCGGACTCGGCCTTTACGGCGCGGAGCGCGAGATCTATAGCGCCTTCAACAACCTGGTGACGAATGCGGTGCGCTACACGCCCGCAGGCGGCCGCATCATGATGCGCTGGTACGCCGATGAGGCAGGCGCCCATTTTTCTGTGCGCGACAACGGCGTGGGCATCGCGCCCGTCCATCTGCCGCGTCTCACGGAGCGCTTCTACCGCGTGGACCCGGGTCGTTCACGGGAATACGGCGGCACCGGGCTGGGCCTCGCCATCGTGAAGCACGTCTTGCAGCGCCACGATGCCCACCTGTCCATCGAGAGCACGCCCGGTCGCGGCAGTACCTTCGCCTGCGATTTTCCGCCGCAGCGTGTCCATCGCATCCAGGCGCCGGCGCCTGAGTGTCGCAACAGCTTCATCGAACATTCATCGAAGTGTCATTTCCCGGGTTCATAGTTGTCCCAGGATTACCTGCAACTGGAGAAACAGACAATGAAGTTGACCACCCTTATCGCCGCGAGCGGCATGATGGCCACCACCCTTATGGCGGGACAGGTCATGGCCGAGACGAAGGTCGATCTCGCCCTGCCCACCTACACCAAGTCCGCCGGTGTGTCCGGCAACCTCTCGTCGGTGGGCTCGGACACCCTCGCCAATCTCATGACCCTGTGGGCGGAGGAGTACAAGCGCCTCTACCCCAACGTGAACATCCAGATCCAGGCCGCCGGTTCGTCCACGGCGCCGCCCGCACTCACGGAAGGCACCGCCACCCTCGGCCCCATGAGCCGCCGCATGAAGGATAAGGAGATCGAGGCCTTCCAGAAGAAGTACGGCTACAAGCCAATGGAAATCCGCGTGGCCATCGACGCCCTGGCCGTGTACGTGCACAAGGACAATCCAGTGAAGGGCATGAACATGCAGCAGGTGGACGCCGTATTCTCGTCCACCCGCAAGTGCGGTGCGAGCGAAGACATCAACCGCTGGGGCCAGGTCGGCATCGGCGGT
This sequence comes from Thiohalomonadaceae bacterium, assembly GCA_050179875.1. GTDB lineage: Bacteria > Pseudomonadota > Gammaproteobacteria > Thiohalomonadales > Thiohalomonadaceae > JALOAT01. The sequence goes on along the minus strand of JBFXES010000014.1, from coordinate 12,629 downwards.
TCGCTGGGGAACCAGAGCATTCAGCTCTATGGCCGCAACTCGGTCTCCGGCACCTACGGCTATTTCAAGGAAAAGGCGCTGTGCAAGGGTGATTTTCGCAACGGCGTGAACGAGCAGCCGGGGTCCGCTTCGGTGGTGCAGTCGGTTTCCAGCTCGCTCAACGGCATCGGATATTCCGGCGTAGGTTACGTGACCTCGGGCGTGCGCGCCGTGCCCCTGGCCAAGAAGCCCGGTGAGGACTACGTGGCGGCCACCGCGGAAAACGCCATCGCCGGTACCTATCCGCTGTCGCGCTTCCTGTACATCTACGTTAACAAACACCCCAACAAACCGCTCAATCCCCTGGAGCGCGAATTCCTGAAACTGGTGCTCAGCAAGCAGGGTCAGGAGGTGGTGGTGAAGGACGGTTACATTCCGCTGCCCGCGAAGGTGGTGGAGCAGGAATTGCGCAAACTTCAGTAAGGAAAGGACGTAATGCGGCTAGCCATGTAATCGCCGTTAGAAAAAAATGACCGAAAAAATGACCCGTTCATGGAACGGGTCATAGTCACTGCGTCACGAGGAGAGAAAAAAAGATTCAGTGTCGCTGGGCGAGCAGATCGCGCAAGGCCTGGTAGGTCTCGCGCCCGCAATTCTGGAACGTCAGGTTGGTTCCGTATTTCGAGCGACCCATCACGCGCGCACGCAGGCGATGCACCTGCAGACGATCGTCCTTGCGGAAGGAAAGGGTGACTTCCACTTCCGACTGGTGCGGCAGCGTGACCGCGCCGGTGTCCACGAAAATGCCGTCCAGCCGCAGGTTGCGTGTGCGCGCACTCACCAGCCCGAGCGGACGGTAGTTCAGCTGGACCGAGATGTCGGGCGTCGCTGGTGTCATGGAACACTCCACGGGGCGCGGGCGTCCCGTTTGCGCGAGGGTTTTTAAACCATAGACGAGCGCAGACGCCTTTCCAGGACAGGAAGTGATCTGCATCAACGATCGGATGGGATCCCTAACGGGAATGTCGTTGTCAGTACCCGGGATTGTGCTTGCGCAGGGTGCGCAGCAGGCTTGGGAACTCCAGGCCCAGCCGTGATTCCAGTTCACGGGCACGGTCGGAGAGGGGACGGGCGGAGCGCCGCGGCAGGGGACCGGCGCCGGCGATGGCGATGACGTTGTCCTTGCCCTGCACCGGCAGGCGGGATACGGGGGCGTCGAAGGCGGCGCCGATGTCGCCGATCATGTCCTCAAGGCCCACGGTGTCGCGCGACCAGAGGTTGATGGCCAACAGCCCACCGTGGCGCAGACGCTCACGCAAGGCACCGAAAAACCCCGGGCCGCACACGGAATAGGCAATGCCGCGCCGATCGAAGGCGTCCACCAGCACCAGGTCCCAGGCCTCCGTGGCGCCGCGCACGAAGTCTCCGCCGTCCTCCACGAACACGCGCAGGCGTTTATCCTCGGGCAACCCGAACCAGTCCCGCGCCACGGCCACCACTTTCTCGCGCAATTCCACCACGTCCACATGGGCATCGGGATAGTGGTGGAGCAGGAACTTGGCGATGGAGCCGCCACCCAGCCCGATGAGCAGGATGCGGCGCGGCGACGGCACGAACAGCAGGGGCGCCAACATGGCGCGGGTGTAGGACAGCACCAGGCGGATGGGGTCGCCCAGGTCCATGGCGCTCTGCTTGGGTTCCGAATCGAAGTGCAGGGCGCGCTCGAAGGCGTCCTGGACCACCTGCAGCGTGCCCATTTCGTCACAGGTCTGGAAGACCACCCTGCCGCCGTAGCGCTTCATCGATACCCCTGGGAAAAAGATTGGCGTAGCATAGGGTTACCGGCTCGCCGAGGAAACAGCATGCGCTATGCCATCAACCTGAACCTGGATTACGCCAGCCATCCCCAGGCCGAGGTGAAGAACCTGTTCCGCGAGATCCGGGAGGACTTCATCCAGGCCGGCTTCCGCCAGGACGGGCGCCTGTTCACCATTGCCCTGCCCGAGGCCGAGGCCTGCCGGCTTGCCCGCGACATCGTCGAGAATGCTGCCCGGCGCAACGGCCTGGGCGACGCCTACTGCTACGTCAAGGAATTCTACGGGTTCAATTTCGACCGGGCGAACAATCTCCTGCTGCCTTCGGTCAGCGATATCGGGGTGGTGGACATGGAGGAACTGCCCGACATGGAGTTCATCGATCTGAAGCCGCCCGCCGAAACCACGTGAGCTCAGTACGACGCTTCCGTTAGGCTTCAGTCACTTGCTTCATCTTCCTCCCGTGCTGCGGGAAGTCCGGGCCTTCCCCGAGGCCACGCGCGTGTCGTTGGGGATCGGGCGTGCAGCCTTATCCGACCCGGAGTGTTCCAAAGTTAAACGCATGAAGGGATTAGAGCGCAGTATGCGCTTACTGTGCACGCATTCCCCGTTTGTCGTGGCGGCCCCCGCGAGGCGAAAAATCGGTGCTCGATCGTGGCCTCCCGCGGTGGTGAAATGTGGCCCCCTGGCTGATACTCATACTCGCCAGTCGTCGGAAGTAGGCGCCCCGTAGCGCACAGCGCCGGCGAGGCAGAACAACAATCCGGTGAGGTGGACGGGTCGCCGCCCCCCAGAGCGGCCGCCGTCGAGAGTGACAGCCGTAAGCCATGGCCGATACCCTGCAGTTCCATTGGTCTTCCCCGAAACCGCTCGAGGTGCGCGTGTGCACGAGCCATCTGGCCAAGTACATGCGCCTGAAGGTGATGCCGTCCGGCGATGTGCAGGTGGTGGTGCCGCAGGGCTTCGATCGGCGCCGCATCCCCGCGTTCGTGGAGCATCACCGCGACTGGCTCGAACAGCAGTTGCGCCGCCTGCGCCGCGAACACGCCCTCGATCCCTTGCAGCGGCCCGAGCTGGTGGAACTCCCCGCCCTTGATAGCATCTGGCCGGTGAACTACGTACCGGCCCGGCCGGGCCGCAGCCAGTGCCGGGAGCGGGCCGACGGCAGCCTGCTGGTGACTGCCGCCGCCGACGAATGGCAGGAGGCCCTCAACCGCTGGCTCATGCGCGTGGCGCGGGTGTACCTGGTGCCCTGGCTGGAGCGGGTGAGCATCGAGACCGAGCTGCCCTACGAGAACGTCACCATCCGTGGCCAGAAGACCCGCTGGGGCAGTTGCTCGGCGCGCAAGACCATCAACCTGAACTACCGCCTGCTGTTCATGTCCCCGCCGGTGGTGCGCTACCTGTTCGTCCACGAGCTGTGCCACACCGTGCACATGAACCACTCCGCCCGCTTCTGGGCGCTGGTCGCCCGCAAGGAGCCCGACTACAAGCGCCTCGACGCCGAACTCCGCCGCGGCGGCACCCTGGTGCCGCGCTGGGCCCGGGCGGAGTAGGGTACGTGCGCCTGTAGGAGCGGCCTCAGGCCGCGATTAGTGCTGCATACAGAGGCCATCGCGGCCTGAGGCCGCTCCTGCAAACCTCATTCTTCTCCGTGGCCTCCGTGGTTCCTCTTCTTCTTCCCCCTAGATTTCCCCGGCAAACGCCGCCGCCACCTGGGCGCGGAGGGCCTCGGCGTTGCCTTCGTAGCGTGAGGAGAAGTGGAAGGGGATGACCTTGCGCACGCCGGCGCGGCGGGCCAGGCGGCCGGCGTCGCGGGCGGTGAGATGGGCCTTGCGGCGGGCTTCCTCTTCGTCTTCGGCGAGGAAGGGCGCCTCGATGTAGAGCATGTCGGCGCGGGCGGCGAGGGCGACGATGCGCTCGGCGTTGGCTTCGCTGCCGGCGCAGTCGGTGACGTAGGCGAGCCGCTGCCCGGGCACGACGCGAACCACGTCCATGAGTTCACCCAGGCTGCGTTCGCCGAGCCCGTCGACCTGCGTCACGGGTACGCGCGTGGTAGCGGGTGCAGCATCCAGCACGAGCTGTTTCAGCCCGTTGAGCCAGGGGCCGACCACCAGGCCGCGCGCCTCCAGACGTGCCTTCAACACGTTCACATGCCGCGCCTCCTCAGCGACGAAGGCGAGGCTCGGGATCTTGTGGTCCAGCACCGTGTAGCGCACGCGGAAGGCGGGTTTTTCCACCAGCACGTAATCCTTGGTAACGAAATGCCGCTCGTTGCTGCGGGCGAAGCCGTGGCGGGCGTGGAAATCGGCGCTGAAGGCGCGGCCGTCGGCGTCCGCTTCCGTAACCACGAGGGTGAAGTCGGTGTCGTAGTTGTGCACCAGGTTCCAGGTGTAGCCGGCCAGCCGGTGTTCCACCCGGGCCACGAACTGGGGTGGACCGTACAGGTGCAGCCGGCCCGGGCGTGCGAGGAACAGGCGCACCAGTCGATCCAGGCCGGCGAAGTGGTCCATGTGCGCGTGGCTTACGAAGCCGTGGGTGATGCGCAGGAGCTTGCGCGGCGGCAGCGCCCCCAGCTCGCCCATATCGAACAGCAGGGCGCCGCGCTGATACATGAGGTCGACGTACAGGGCCGGGTCACCGAAGGCATCGTTGACCAGTGCAGGTTGGAACAGCGGCCTCACCGGACCACGCCCTGCAGGATACCGGCAAGACACACCCGTATAGGCTCACCGAGCGGGTCCAGGCATCGTGATTTGCGTGTCGAGTTCATGGGTCGCTGCCAGGCCGGGAGGGGTGCCCTCCTGTAACAATCCTGTCACAAACCGTTCCTATGATCGCTGGATGGAAAAAGCGAGCGACTCCCCTCTCTTCGGCGCCGCCTCCGCGCGCCTGTACCGCTGGCGGCTGTTCAAGGATGCCCTGGCGCGCCATACCGTAGCGGTGGGCGGGGTCGGCGTCATCATCGCCATCCTCCTGATCTTTTTCTATCTCCTTTACGTGGTCTACCCCCTGTTCGCCCCGGCGACTGCACAGGCTGTGGCGGACTACCCAGTGCCGGGTGGTGGCATCACCCGGCATGTGGAAGTCGAGGAACTGGGGGAACTGGCCGTGCGCTATACCGGTGATGGACGCGCCGTGTTTTTTCGCGCCGCCGACGGCACGGTGGTGCAGCAGCAGGCGCTGACGGAAGGCGGGCTCAAGGTCGTCGATGTGGCCGCGGCGGCAGAATCCGGCGGCAGGGTGGTCCTCGCTCTTACCGATGGTCGTGCATTGCCGGTGCAGCACGGCTTCGCCATCAGCTACCCCGATGACAGGCGCACCATCACACCGAATCTGGTGTTTCCCTACGGCAGGTCGCCGCTGCTCATCGATGATGCGGGACAGGCGCTGCAGCGGCTCGCCGTCAGCGACAGTGAAGAAGCGCTACTGGTGGCCGCGACCACCGTCGATGGTCGCACGCTGCTGGTGAATTTCGCCAAGGAGACGGATTTCCTCAGTGGCGAAACCACGCTTGCGCGCAGCGCGACGCCACTTGCCGGCATCGCCTTCGCACCTCATTTCCTGCTCCTCTCCCCTGACCAGCGTTGGTTGTATGTCGCCGCCCAATCCGGTGAATTGCTGAGTTTCGATATCAGCGAGCCGGCTGCCCCTCGCCATGTCGAGAGCGTGTGGTTGACCAAGGGCAAGGCACGGCTCGACTCGCTGCGCTTTCTCGTTGGTGGGTACTCGCTGCTGGCAGGCTCTTCGGATGGCCGCATCGCACAGTGGTTTCCAGTACGTGACAGCGACGCCATCACGCGGCTCACGTTCATCCGCGATTTCAGCCTGGGTGATGCACCCGTGCAGGCACTCGCCGCGGAACAGCGCCGCAAGGGCTTTGCTGCCGCCGACGCCACCGGGCGCGTCGGTTTTTACCACACCACGGCCCATCGCAAGGTGATCAGTGCCGAGGTGGGGCGTTCCGGATTCGGTGCTCTTGCCATCTCACCGCGTGCCGATGCCCTGCTCGCCGAGGACAAGGAGGGCCGCATGCATTTTTGGCAGGTGCACAACGAGCACCCGGAAGTGTCATGGTCGTCGCTGTGGGAGACGGTGCACTACGAAGGCTATGACGAACCACAGTATGTCTGGCAGTCGTCCGCCGCAAACAATGATTTCGAACCCAAGTTCAGCCTGGCGCCGCTCGCCTTCGGCACCTTGAAGGCGGCGTTTTACGCCATGTTGTTCGCCGCACCGCTGGCCGTGCTCGGTGCGGTCTACACAGCGTATTTCATGGCGCCGCGCATGCGTACCCTGGTGAAGCCGTCCATCGAGATCATGGAGGCGCTGCCCACGGTAATCCTCGGTTTTCTCGCCGGGCTGTGGCTCGCGCCCTTTGTGGAGGGCTATCTGCCAGGTATGTTCGCGTTATTGGTGATCACGCCTCTCGGCGTGCTGGCATTCGCCTTCGCCTGGTCGCAATTACCGCTACGGGTGCGCTCACTGGTGCCGGAGGGTTGGGAAGCAGCGCTGCTCATTCCCGTGCTGCTGCTCATGGGCTGGGGCGCGCTTGCGCTGAGCCTGCCTTTGGAGCAGTGGCTGTTTGGTGGCGACATGCGAGCCTGGATGGATCGCAACTTCGGGATCGGCTTCGACCAGCGCAATGCGCTGGTGGTAGGGATCGCCATGGGTTTTGCCGTGATCCCCAACATCTTTTCCATCGCCGAGGATGCCATCTTCAGTGTGCCCAAACACCTCACCTTCGGTTCTCTCGCGCTGGGCGCCACACCGTGGCAAACCTTGTCGCGCGTGGTCATTCTCACCGCCAGTCCTGGTATTTTCTCGGCGCTGATGATCGGTTTGGGCCGTGCCGTGGGCGAGACCATGATCGTGCTCATGGCCACCGGCAATACCCCGGTCATGGACCTGTCCATCTTCCAGGGCATGCGCACGCTGTCGGCCAACGTGGCCGTGGAGATGCCTGAGTCCGAAGTACCGAGCACCCATTACCGCATCCTGTTCCTGGCGGCGCTGGTACTGTTCATGTTCACCTTCGTCTTCAACACCCTGGCGGAACTTGTGCGTCAGCGGCTTCGTAAGCAATACAGCAGTCTCTAAGCGGGAGAACGCCATGCAAACAGAGCAATTGACGTCTTCCGGGATGACGGCTGAACACCCGCGCCGCGCCACGCTCACCGGGAAACTGCGGGCATGGACCGCCACCGGCTCGCCATGGGTCTGGCTCAATGCCGCTGCCATTGCGGTGAGCCTGATCGCAGTGGTCGGTCTGTTGTCACTCATTGCCGTGCGTGGCCTGGGACATTTCTGGCCCAAGACGTTGATTGAAGCGACCTACGCCCTGCCAGATGGCCAGCGCTTCCGCATCATCGGTGAGTTCCATGGCCATGAGACCATTCCTGTCGAACGTCTCCAAAGCAGCGGTCTGACCCCGCCGCCTGATACGGCCACCGTGCAGCGCCACCTCATCAAGACCGGCAATCGTGATTTGCTGGGCTTCGACTTCCGCTGGGTGGTGGATGACTGGCTGGTGGAGCGTCGCTATCCCGCCGACCTGATCGCGATCGAACGCCGCGAGTGGGGCAACTTCTATGGCTACTTGCGCAGCGTCGAGCAGAATGGTGCCACGATAGCCGAAAGCGTGCAGGCCTGGCCGGCCCTGCAGGAACGCATCGAGCGTGCACAGGTGCTGGCCACGCAGATCCGGCGCATCGAACAGGAAGACATCGGCTCCATCAACTACCGCATGGAGCGCCTGCGCCTTGCCGAGCGGCGCGTGGAACTGCGGGGTGAGGCCGATGCGGCAGCGCTGGCGGATATCGCCGCTGAGCGGGCCGAGCTGCAGATGGAGTATGAACGACTCCAGAATGCGCTGACCGCGCTGTATACCGAGATCGGCCGCGACAGTCTTACCGCCGAGGTGATGGACGGCCGCACCGTGAGTGTTGCGCTGGCCGACGTGGTACGGGCCTACCAGCCCAACGCCATGTCGGTGTTCGACAAAATCGTGTTTTACGCAGCCAAGGTGTGGGAGTTCGTGAGTGACGCACCGCGCGAGGCCAACACCGAAGGTGGCATCTTCCCTGCCATTTTCGGCACGGTGATGATGGTGTTGCTCATGTCGGTGTTCGTCACGCCGTTCGGCGTGATCGCCGCTGTGTACCTGCGTGAGTATGCGAAGCAAGGGCCGCTTACGCGCCTCATCCGTATCGCAGTGAACAACCTGGCGGGCGTACCTTCCATCGTCTATGGCGTGTTCGGACTCGGCTTTTTCGTGTACTTCCTGGGCGGCAACATCGACAGGCTGTTTTTCCCCGAGGCCTTGCCTGCGCCCACTTACGGCACTTCGGGGATCCTGTGGGCCTCGCTCACACTTGCCATTCTCACCGTGCCGGTGGTGATCGTCGCCACCGAGGAAGGTCTGGCGCGCGTGCCGCGTGCGGTGCGCGAGGGCTCGCTCGCCCTGGGTGCCACCAAGGCCGAGACCCTGTGGCGCACGGTGCTGCCCATGGCCAGTCCCGCCATGATGACCGGGCTTATCCTGGCGGTGGCGCGCGCCGCCGGCGAGGTGGCGCCGCTCATGCTGGTGGGTGTGGTGAAGCTGGCGCCATCGTTGCCGCTGGACGGGAACGCGCCCTTCCTGCACCTGGACCGCAAGTTCATGCACCTGGGCTTCCATATTTATGACGTGGGCTTCCAGAGTCCCAACGTGGAGGCCGCGCGACCGTTGGTCTACGCCACGGCGCTGCTGCTGGTGGTGATCATCGTGCTGTTGAACCTGGCCGCCATCGCCATTCGCAATCACCTGCGCGAGAAATATCGCGCGCTCGAACATTGACGGAAATACCCATGAACGAGACGGCTATCCCCACCCACGGCTTCGATCTGAATGCTCTTGAGCGTGAGCGCCGGCATCGCGATCTTGCCAGCGAGGACGTATGCCTGGAGGTGAAGAAGCTCAACCTCTATTACGGCAGCAAGCAGGCGCTCAAGAACATCAACATGGTGATCCCCCGCCGGCGCGTGTCTGCGTTCATCGGCCCGTCCGGCTGCGGCAAGTCCACGCTGCTGCGTTGCTTCAACCGCATGAACGACCTGGTGGACGGCGTACGCATCGAAGGCGCCATCGAACTGGACGGCGTGAACATTTACGACCGCAAGGTAAACGTGTCTTCGCTACGCCGGCGGGTCGGCATGGTGTTCCAGAAGCCCAACCCGTTCCCCAAGAGCATCTACGAGAACGTGGCCTACGGCCTGCGCATCCAGGGCATCAACAGCCGTCGTACCCTGGATGAGGTGGTGGAGAAGGCGCTGCGCGGCGCAGCGCTCTGGGACGAGGTGAAAGACCGCCTGCACGACAACGCACTAGGTCTTTCCGGCGGCCAGCAACAGCGCCTGGTCATCGCACGTGCCATTGCCATCGAACCGGAGGTGCTGCTGCTGGACGAACCCGCATCGGCGCTGGACCCCATCTCGACGCTGAAGATCGAAGAGCTGATCTACGAGCTCAAGGATCGCTACACCATCGTCATCGTCACCCACAACATGCAGCAGGCGGCACGCGTGTCGGATTACACCGCCTTCATGTACATGGGCGAGCTGGTCGAATACGCCGATACCGACACCATATTCACCAATCCGCGGCAGAAACAGACGGAAGACTACATCACGGGCCGCTACGGCTAACCACGTTCAGGCGCCCTGGAAAGGGTAGAGGGACCATGGAAAAAGTACACATCGGGCACCACATCTCGCAGCAGTTCAATGAGGAACTGGAAGACATCCGCAACCGCGTGCTGGCCATGGGCGGCCTCGTGGAACAGCAGCTCGCCGATGCGCTCACCGCGATCACGGACGGCAACACCGAACTGGCCGAAAACGTGGTGACGGGCGACTACCAGGTGAACGCCATGGAAGTGGCCATCGACGAGGAGTGCAGTCGTGTGCTGGCCCGCCGCCAGCCCGCGGCGAGCGATCTCCGTCTGGTGGTGGCGGTGATCAAGACCATTACCGATCTGGAGCGCATCGGTGACCAGGCCGAACGTGTCGCTCGCATGTCGCTGCGCCTGGCGGCCAGCAGCGCCGATACCCGGCAGTACTCATCGATTCGCCTGCTGGGTGAGCGCGCACGCCAGCAGTTGCACGATACGCTGGATGCCTTCGCGCGCATGGACACCGAGGCCGCGGTGCGCGTGGCGCGCGCCGATCTCGAAACCGACCGTGACTACGACGCCCTCATGCGCCAGCTCATCACCTTCATGATGGAAGACCCGCGCACGATCACCTGGGTGCTGGACGTCATGTGGTCGGCGCGCGCCCTGGAGCGCATCGGCGACCACGCCCGCAACATCTGCGAGTACCTCATCTATCTGGTCAAGGGCAAGGACGTGCGCCACGTGAGCCTGGAGCAGATGGAGGCGGTGAGCCGCAATCCGTAACAAGGATTCACCGTCAAGGCGCAGGTCACGTGGTCGCGCAGCGGCTACGTGACACAAGGCGGTGGGAATGTCACGCAGGCGCTGACGCGCCAAAGTGACCTACGGGTTCCAGAGCGCCGCTTTGGCGGGGTCCTTGGGCTGACCGAACAGGCCTTCCGTGTATACCTGCGCCAGCGTTTCCCTCGCGCGCGCATGGCCTGCGCGCGCCGCGGCCTCCCACTGGGCGACAGCGGCATCGCCGTCCTGACGGCAGCCCATGCCGTAGGCGTAGAGCAGGCCCAGATTGAAGCGCGCGTCGGCGTGGCCGTGGCCGGCGGCGAGCTTCCACCATTCGAGGGCGTCCCGGTCGCTGCGGAAGGTGCCGCGGCCCTGGGCGTAAAGCAGGCCCAGGTTGTACTGCGCGTCCGCATGGCCCTGTCGTGCCGCCAGGGTGTACCAGTACAGCGCCGCGCGATCGTCACGGGACACGCCCGGCCCGCCCGCATGGAGCAGGCCGAGGTTGAATTGCGCGTCGGCATTGCCTGCCTCCGCCAGGGGCTGCCACAGCGCCTTGGCGCGGGCGTAGTCACCCGCGTTGAACGCGGCGAGGCCGTCGTCCAGCGGACCGGCAGAGGCAAGAGCGGCAGTCAGAAGAAGAGTGGCAAGGAGAGCGGGGCGCATGGCCCTATTTGACCACGCCTGAGCGAAAAGCTTAACCACGGGGGAACACGAGGAACGGCAGTACGAAGTTAAGGAACCTCTGCAAAAGTGAGCCATCCGCGGATAGGAGCCTCGCAAGTGATTGAAAACACGCCAACGCCGTTTGGTCGTGAACGTCCCAACCGGACTTTTGCAGAGGTTCCTTAACCCGGTGGCGTCCTGAACAGGCATGCGTGTAGACCTGTCGGAGCGAGCTTCCGCTCGCGATTCCTGGCCCGGGGGGCTTGTGAGCGTGTCGCGAGCAGAAGCTCGCTCCCACATGCCTTAAAGTCGTGCCGCGCCTTGTCACGTAGCCGCTGCGCGGCAACGTGACTACGCAGGCTACAAGCGCTCTCCCCGTGTCCCCCGTGGTTAATGCTTTTTGCCGTTGGTGCCGCTTGCGTTGATTTTGGCCGCCTACCGGGGGCCGATCAGCAGGAATTCGAGCAGTGCCTTCTGGGCGTGCAGGCGGTTTTCGGCCTGGTCCCAGACCACGCTTTGCGGGCCGTCCATGACCTCGGCGCTGACCTCTTCGCCGCGGTGGGCGGGCAGGCAGTGCAGGAACAGGGCGTCCTTGACGGCGGCTGCCATGACCTTGGCGTTCACCTGATAGGCGGCGAAGGCGCGGGCGCGTTCGGCCTGTTCCTCTTCCTGGCCCATGCTGGCCCACACGTCGGTGGTGACCATGTGGGCGCCGCTTGCGGCCTCGATGGGATCGCGCATCAGGTGCACGTGGCCCTCGCCTTCGGCCACTACGGCCGGGCTCGGGTCGTAACCCTCGGGCGCGGCGATGTTGAGCGTGAAGCCGAACTGGCGCGCCGCGTGGATGTAGGAGTGGCACATGTTGTTGCCGTCGCCGATCCACGCCACCGTCTTGCCCTTGATGTCACCGCGGTGCTCGATGAAGGTCTGCACGTCGGCCAGCAACTGGCAGGGGTGGTGCAGGTCGGTGAGGGCGTTGATCACGGGCACGCGCGACATGGTCGCGAAACGCTCCACGATCTCGTGGGCGAAGGTGCGGATCATGACCACGTCGACCATGCGCGAGAGCACGCGCGCCGTGTCCTCGATGGGCTCGCCGCGACCGAGCTGGGTGTCGCGCGGCGAGAGGAACAGGGCGTGGCCGCCGAACTGGGCCATGGCCACCTCGAAGCTCACGCGCGTGCGCGTGGAGGACTTCTCGAAGATCATGCCCAGGGTCTTGTTCTTGAGCGGTTCGTAGATCTCGCCGCGGCGCTGCATGGCCTTGAGCGCGATGGCGCGATCGAGCAGGCGGCGCAGCTCCGCCGGCGAGAGATCCATCAGGGAGAGGAAATGCCGTACAGCCATTTTACGCAGCCTCTTCCGAGAGAAACGCGCGCACCAGCGCGCTCGTCCGGGCGACGATCTCGTCCGCTTCCGCGTCCGTGAGCACGAACGGCGGCAGCAGACGCACGTTGTTGTCGTACGTGACGTTGATGAGCAGGCCGTCGTCGAGGGCGCGCTTCACCAGTGCCGTGCAGGGGCGATCCAGTTCGATGCCGAGCATGAGGCCGAGGCCGCGGATCTCCGTTACGCCTTGCACGTCGGCGAGTTCGCGCTTGAACCCGTTCAGCATGCGCTCACCGAGCTCGGCCACGCGCGCCGCCATGTTCTCACGCTCCATCACATCCAGCACCGCGAGCGCGGCCGCGCAGGCGAGCGGACTGCCGCCGAAGGTGGTGGCGTGATTGCCGGGCTG